>NZ_VNIM01000042.1 GCF_007785815.1 Alterirhizorhabdus solaris
AGACTATGCCTACGCTCACGATGCGCCCGATGGCTTCCCCGGTGACGATTACTGGCCGGCCGAGATGGCGCCGCAGACCTTCTACCCCCCTGCCCCGCGCGGGTTCGAGGCGAAGATCGCGGAGCGGCTGGCCTACTGGGACGGTCTGCGCGCCGAGCGGCGCGGCGGCGGGTAAGCAAGGCTGGCCGTGTCGTCCCCCCGTCCCCCCGGCCTCGTGCCGGGGTCCACCGCCTCACGCAAGCCCCGGTTCGAGTTGAGCCGGCTAGCGTATCCGCCGGTGGACAAGTCCGGGGTGACGGCTATGGGTGACGATCGTGACAGTCGCGCAGGTCGGGTCCGGCCCCATCACGGGCGACTTTTCGCCCCTACGCCGGCACCCGCCCCGCGCGCCCGGCCGCTGTCGCAGCCTTCATAAGGTGCCAACATAAATCGTTGTAAATCAAGTTCTTGCCATATTTTCCTTTCTACATAAGTTGTCGCTAAAAGACCACCATAATTTGGCGATAGCGCCCATTGTGTGCCCCATAAGTTGGCGGTGAAGCCAGACATCCACCATAAAGAATTATGGGAGAGGGGCGCATGAAAAGCTGACCTATTGAGAAGGCCGCTATAGTATGATTTCTTAAATTGCGCGCTATCTGACGTGCGCATTTTTCGTTAGGTTTGGCGGATGAGATGCTTATCCAGTTCGTCGATGTACGACGGCCCAAGCGATGCCGAGAAGTGCTGAATTACGTCACGGACGCTGTAGCTGTAACTCGGGTGAGATCGCTGTTCGGTCGGGTTCCACAGGGTCTCGACTTCAAAGCGTATCTGACCGTCTTGGCGTAATGCCCGACTTTCCTTGATACCCAGGCGATGATCGGCGCCCCATAGTATGCTTACCATATTGTTGAGCGGGCGCGCTGGGATCATTGCGTCGGCTGCATCGAGGGCAATTGCTCGTCTGGCAACACCGATCCGGTTGGCGAGAGCCAGGTCGGCATGGAGATCGCAAAGTTTGGGATCGTCGACGGTACGATACGTCGACAGGCGTCCGCTCATCACGTCAAGCAGTATCGCAGTTTTGTTGTAGTGAGGGGACAGCACCTTGCGCATAACTTCCGTGGTCAACGGATGATAATCTGTAAGCGTATCGACCTTGATTGCGATCGAGCGTATCCGAGTAAGGACTGTCTCAATGTCATTCATTCGGTAGACCGCTTTTCGCTTGCGGGCGAGACCTCCGAATTCGTTGGCGGGCTGGATCAGATCGACATGATCCCAGCCGGCCAGACGACGTTCCTTAGAGCCGCCCTCGATCAAATCCGATGCCACCACTGATGATACGGTTCGTTGGAATTCGTCCCAGCGGGTTTTGACGCGAGTGAGCAGGACGTTGCCAAGCTGCTTTGCGGGTTGGGCGCAGCCCTCCGCCTCCATCGCATCGATGGTTTCATCGTAGATACGCCGGAAGTCGGCAACATAATATTTGATGCCAAGCTCTTGCGCGATGATGCGTGCATTCATGGTTCTGGCCAGAACGCGAGCGCGGGCATTCTCGGACGTGCGGTGCCGTTTGTGCCTGACGATCCCCTTATTTTCCGCCAACCATCGACGCGTCTCCCGAGCAATGATTTGAAGTGGGATGCCATCAATACCGCGGTCCGGTGCAAGACAGCGCCGGCCCATTCGGGTCGCGAGAACTGCGCGATCCTCCAGACGGCTGGCTTGAGGTGGCGAACGCGAAGCGAGTTCATCGAGGATATTGTGCCAACTCTCCGGCCACCCGCGCATGACTCCGATCGCGGTGCCGCTCCCCAGGCCGTCGCTGCATCGCTCGAGTTTACCGCGCTGTGCCCCGCATCGGCCGCCTATCTCGTGAAAGCTCTCTAATGCCACTCCGCAATCTCCACGATCTCGATACCTTGCCGGCGCTTGATCCTGCCTATGCCATCGAGCGGCCGGCCCTGGGGCTTGGATCGCTCGATCCCGCACCGCGTATCCTGTTGCTCTATGGCTCGCTGCGCGAACGGTCCTTTTCCCGGCTGTGCGTCGAAGAAGCGGCGCGCCTGCTCCGCTTTTTCGGGTGTGAGACGCGCATCTTCGATCCGTCCACCCTGCCGCTCCCTGACCAACACACCGGCGACGATCATCCGGTTGTCCACGAGCTGCGAGAGTTGTCTTTATGGTCCGAAGGGCAGGTGTGGTGCAGCCCCGAACGGCACGGCCAGATTACGGGTATCATGAAGCTGCAGATTGACCATCTGCCGCTGTCGATGGGCGGGATGCGGCCGACGCAGGGGCGTACGCTGGCGGTCATGCAGGTGTCGGCGGGGTCGCAGTCGTTTAACAGCGTCAACACGCTGCGCGTGCTGGGCCGCTGGATGCGAATGGTCACGATCCCGAACCAGTCGAGCGTTGCCAAAGCGTTTAACGAGTTCGACGACGCCGGGCGCATGAAGCCGTCCAGCTACTATGACCGGATCGTCGACGTCATGGAGGAACTGGTGCGGTTCACGGTGCTGCTGCGCCCTCATGCGGTCCAGCTCGTCGAACGCTACTCGGAACGGAAGGAAGCCGGTGTACCAATCGACACGGCGACGGATCTGTCGAGCATTGCGACCGCCCGTCAAGGATAGCATGGCAGCGCCGCGGCACGCGGCGAGTAGCCGCCCTTGTGGTCCCTGCGCTGGCGGGCTTCGGGGGACGGCTGCGGCGCTCTACGGGCTAAAGTGCCGCGCATAGGCGCGGGGCCATAGGTGTGCCACGTGGCACACCTCACGCGAGGATCGTCACCCGGACGGGCCGAGATACCGGCACGGTCGCTCGGTCGGTGCCCAGCCCCGATAGAACCGTGCCCGGCAGGGCCGCGCCCGCGGGGCCCTTAGATCAAGCCCAGATCGCTTCTGCGTCCCAGCCGGCCAAGAACCCGCTTTGGATGGAACTTGCGAACGGCATTGCCGGGAACGCTTGCCAGTGCGCCTTCATGCGGGACGGCCAGGATGTCCCGGGATTGATCCGCCTGACGAAGTAGCTGGCCACCGCCGCGGCGCCATAGACGCGCGTGCGCCGCTCCAGGTCGCTACCGATATGCACGAGCTGCGGTGCTTCGAACGGCTTGGGCACTAACGGCTGATTGATGATGCCTGCGTTCCACAGGCGGGCATGATGCGCGCTGATGTTGCGCACGAACGCGAGTGTCTTGATCCAGCTCACCAGCGTGTTGGGCAGAAGGCCGTAGCGCTTGGCGATGGCAGCCCGATCGTTGGGATGCGCCATCTCGAGCAGCCAGGATAAGGTGCCGAAATCCCATACCTCGACTGCCATCCAGATCGGCACGGGCGGGCTGTAGGTGGCGTAGAACTCCTTGATCCAGTCGTCCTTGGAGCGGGCGATCGCGCCATCGGCCTTGGCGAGCCAATTCTGGTGGCGGGTGCCCCCTCCAGGCATCCCTTGGTTCGCACGATGGGCGTCGAGAAAGGCGGGCGAACGGTGCGCGTACGCGTCACGCTTGCCCATGGCGTGCGCGAGATCCACGCGCAGCGCGACCTCGATCCGTTCGATCGCGTCAAGGAAGAGGAGGCGAAGCTGTTTGTCGAACAGGTAGAGATCGACGGCATGGCGAAACTCGGCGCCCGCTTGGAACTGCTCGGTGCGGACTGTGAGCGTCGCATCATTGGGATCGGGAACGAGCTGCTGGAAGGGCTGCCAATAGGGCGTGAGACGTCCGTAGCCGACCCGCTGAAGGTGGAGAACCGCCTTGGCCTGATCGGTGACCACCAAGCCGCGCTGCATGAGGAGCGCGAGCTGATCGGCGAAACTGAGATGGGGTTTGGTGTAGGGCGGAAGCATCCAGCCCAGATATGAATAAGGCCGCCCCTTGATGCCAGCGGCAACAGAGGGGACGGCCATGTTGCGTCCGATATATGCGTGGGCGCATGAGGATTCAATTAAAAGTTGAAAGCCGTTCAACCGCTGCTCGCGTGTCGACCCCTTCGTCATGAAGCCGCGATCCGAGACAGCGGATCATCGGCGCCGCAGGCGTCGGGGGCTGGTCACGACAGGGAACGGCGCGGCCCGGCTTACTCTGGCAATCACTCCGCTATATGCCCTCGCCCTGCGACCCGCGCCATGGGCCAGAGGGCAGGGGGCGGTTATGCGGCCTCCTCCATTTCGACCACGTTCTGCGTACCCATCCGGCTCAAGAGCCAGTCGGGGTCCGCGCATAGAACGGACCCAGATATACGCTAAGCGCTGTCGGCCCGGTTAGGGCGTCGCAAACACCTGTTTGTCGCACAGTCGCTATCGGTGCTGGGTTTTCCGTGTCTCCGACCGCTGAACGGTAATAAATGGGCGGTGAGCCGCTCGTCCGGTTGGAGCCGCGGCAGAGATAAAGCTGCGATCTGTTCATGTCGCGAGCAAAGGCTTCAATGCCGGTCGAGAGTCCGATCCGGCCTAGGGACGAAGATGTGGCGAAGGATCGCGGGCGAGCCGCTGAGATGGCTCGCCAATACGCCAAAGCCGGCCAAACTCCCGATCCAATGTGGGCGGATCGACCGGATCGAGGCCCGAGCCGGGATAGAATGTCATCTCGCCAAACCGCGGTATGCCGCCGACATCATAGAAGTCGATGCGAACGAAATCGAAGTCTTTTCCCAAGGTCTCAGCGCCCTCGATCATGCGTGCCAGGGCTGCTGGTGGCCCTCGGTCGATCCGCGCCGGCTTGTTCGACAGTCTGTGCCATTGCCTGTCGTAGACGGTCCAATGATGGCCGGTCTCGCGATCGAGATGGACCTGGATCGCCTCGACGCGCCCGTGGAACACAAAGAGCTTGTAATCGATCGGCAGCGCCGGACCCTCGCCGACGAACGGCGAATCTCGTCCCAGTCGTCGGCCTGGCTGCGAACGACGCGCATCTGACGACACCCGTGCCGTGATTTGACGACGAACGCTGGTGCGCATGGCGGCTGTTCCGGAAGGCTATCGCCTGACCAAAGTGTCGGCGTGACCCAGTCCTGCCCGAGCGTCTCGGCGACCATCTGCTTGGCGGTCAGCTTGTCGATCCACTGCGGAATGCGTGGATCGCGATCAACGAGCTTGCGGTGCTGAACAAGCTCGGTGAACAGTTGCGGATCACGCAACGACAAAGGGCGTCGATGCCGCCACAAATAGGTCAAGTGGAGGCGCAGCAATGTCGTCCTGGATGGAGCTGGATAGGGTCGGCTTTCCACTAACGTTGCTGTCGTCGAGGCCGGGCCGTCTGCCAGTACGCCTTCGGTCACCGTATCGCATACAATCGCAACTGGTGACGCCTTCACGCGGGTATGCGCCTGATCGTCTCGTCGAGGCTTGCCACAGGCAGGCCGAACTTGGTGACCACCATGCGGTTGCGCGAGACCTGCCCGCCGGGCTGGAGATAGAGCCATTGCTGGGCGCGCAGCCCCCCCTTCATTGCGAAGGCAAGGTGCAACAGATTGCCCGTCACCTCGCCGGTCACGGGGCCGGTGGCGTCCGAGAGCGTACCAGCATAGCGTCCTTCGCCAACGCGGCGCAGGTGCCACGTCCGATGGCTTGGCGGCGCGCTGCCGCGCCGGACGTCCTGGTCCAGCACGATTTCTCCATCCGGCGTCACGATCCCGCGCCCGGCAACCATCACCGGTTGGCGGTGCTTCGTCGTGATCTTCAGTTTGCCATTACCCTCGGTAGCGCCCGCGAAAAACGCGATCGGATCGAAGGTCGGGGATGTCGCCTGCTGCTGGACCAGGTGCCCTGAGGGCACGCAGGCGCCAAGCGCCAGCGACATCGCGATAGCTGAAGACAGCCGGCCACGCCCAGGCACGCCGTCAGTTGATCGGGGCACTGGGGCGGCCGGCGGGTGCGACGGGGCGACCACTGTTCAGGTCGGAACCCGTGTTGGGGTCGGTCAGGGTCGACTGGATCATCGCGCGCATCTGCCACTGGTATTTGTCGATCGCGTGCTGAACTTCCTGCAGCAGGTTCGACGTCGTCGGATCCTTGTCCTCGGTTGCCTTGATCCCGGCCGCGATCTCGTCGCTCGTCACGCGGTAATATTGCGCGAACCACTGGATTACCTGTGCGTCGTCAACGAAGCCGCCCGGATATTCGGGGATGCGACTGGTGCGCACGATCGTGTTCGCGCGACCATCCGAAGACACACCAATGCCCTGCAGCCGCTCGGCAACCTCGTCGGCGTATTTGGCCACGCCCTCATAATGGTCCTGCAAAAGTTCGTGCAGCGGGTAGAACAAGGTGCCCGAGACGTTCCAGTGCGCCTGCTTGGTCTGAAGCTGCAGTTGCTGCAGCTCGGTCAGTGTCTGCTGGAGCGCTTGGGTCGAGGCGCGCAGATCACCGCCCTGCGGCCCGCTATGAACACGGTCGGTCACGCTGTTGAGGGGGAAGGGGCCTGTCTGCGGCTGGGTCTGAGCGAAAGCAGGCGTGGCCGCCAGCAGGGATACAGTGGCAAGGAGAAAATAGCGCATTCAACGTCCTCTCGAAGGCGGCGCGGTGCTGGTCCACCACGTCGAAGTTACCCGGCAGATACGTCTGGCCGCCGTCGAGGTTGTCTAAATTCGCGTTCAGTCTTGGCTGTTCGGGCCGACCAATGACACAGCACTTCCCCGCTCGGCGAAACGCAAAGTAAAGCCATGGAGATCGGCAATCGCCTTGACCAGGCTAAGGCCCAATCCAGCGCCTTCGCAGTCGTAACGACCACGATAGAAGCGCTGCGTGACGAGCGAACGCTCGGCGAGCGGCACGCCTGGTCCGTCGTCTGTGACGGTCGCGACCGCAAAGGGTCCTTCGTGCGCGAGCGACAGTGTGACGCGTCCGCCGGAAGGCCCGAATTTCATCGCATTGTCGATCAGGTTGGACATCGCTTCGATCAGCAGGCTCGCATCGCCCTCTACCAGGCCCACCGGCTCGATGACGCATGTAAGATCGATGCCGCGATCCTCGGCGGTCGGACGATGCAGTTCGCAGGCGTCCTCGGCAAGTTTAGCCAAATCCACCGGCGCGAAGCGGCTGCGGCGAGCATGGTCTTCCAGTTCGCGGATGCGCAGGAGCGCGGCCACGATGCCCAGCAGCTGATCAATCTCCTCCAGGGCGGCGTCGGCGGTTGCCTGAAAAGAATTTATGTCATTTGCCTCGCGCAAGCCGCGCTCGAGGCGTGCGCGCAGTCGGGTCAGCGGCGTGCGGAGCTGATGCGCAATGTCATCGCCGACGCCCCTCACGTCGACCACAAGCGACTGGATGCGGTCGAGCATCGCGTTGATATGCGCGCACAGCAGCCCGAAACTGTCGGGCCGGTCGCCGACGGGCAACCGTCCTTCGAGATCGCCCGCCACGACCCGCTCGGTCAGCCCGCGCACCGCATCGACCTGCGTCGCCGCCCGGCGCCCCGCCACAAGGCCAAACCCGATCGCAAGCAACAGCCCGGGGATCAGCCCGAATATCAGCGATCGTTCGACCACGCGCAGCGCCTCCTCGGCATCGTCGAGATCAAGTCCTGTCAGCAACTGCGTACCATCAGGCATCCCGCACAGGCGCAGGCGTGCCACGTCACTGTCCTTGCCGGGGAGTTCGGTCGGTTCGACCGTTGCAACGAACGAGCCAGGGCCTGGCGCTCCTGCGGGTAGGCGGGCGACGTTGCCATCGATCAGCGTGCCGTCGCGCGCGAAGAGGGCGAGGAAGCGGTCGCGGTGAATGTCATCGCAATGCTCAACGGCCTCGTGCTGATCGATCACATCAATTCGCTGCGTGACGGACGCGAGGGTGATGCGCTGCCGGTTGACGAAGCGGTGCGGGAGGGCGCGCGCGATCGGCTGCGCCCGGTTCTGTCGACTGCGCTCGTTGCTGCGATCGGGTTCGTGCCGATGGCGATCGCAAGCGGGGCGGGGGCGGAGGTGCAACGCCCGCTCGCGACCGTCGTGATCGGCGGGATCCTCACTTCGACCAGCCCCACGGGCGTTCGATGCCATACGGCCAAGGGGTCAGGTTCATCGGCGCTGCTCCCTGTCACGATTCTCGCGCGGATGATCCGCGATCGTCCAGACCTGACGTTCCGCTGCCGCTGCCAGTTGAGCGGCCAGGCCGGTGCATTGCTCGAACAGGTACCGCTCATCACGATATTCCTGGTCGAGGCCCAGCTGCTGCGCCTCGCCCGCGTGCGCGCCATCGCCCGGGATCAGGTCCGTGACCTGGCCGCAGCTGAACCCAAACCACCACTGGTTGATGCCCTCGCGGGTCGCGTGGCGATCGGGGACGTGGCAGATCGAAGTCTCTTCCGGCGCCCGATGGTCGCATGGCGAGGCATAGTCGAGCCCGCCATGGACGGTCACGATCCCGGCCGGAACGGCATCTCCACGGAAGCCGAAAAGCGGATGGCCGGCGCCGACCGCGACATAGCCGCACAGGAAGCCGTGGGTCGATCTACGGATGATGCACGGTAGCCGCGTGGCCGCATCCGTCCATGCGAGCTTGTCGGCCTCACAGCTCCACGGACCTGAAACCTTGGGCGTCAGCGCCGGCACATGATACACCGTCGCCATCTGCTGACCGACAACTCCGCGTTCGGCACGGACCATAGGCAGGTTCGTCTGCTTGGCGCGCTTAGCCATGACGCCCTCCCAGATGAAGTGCGGCGAAGTCTGCGAATTCGGTGCATGCCGCGCCGACGCTAAAAATGGCCAGATTGCTCATTCCACCTCTCCTGCCAGAAGTGGGGATTGAAAGCCGCGCGCCGACTGCCACCAGTCGATCTGTGACAGCGTCGTCTGGTTGATCAACGATCCGCGTTCGCTGAGCCAGGTGGATGCCACCCAGATTCGCGTGTCGGGATCGAGCGAGATGTAGGGTTCGCTCAGAGCCTTGAGTAGCAGGAGCGTGCCAAGCGGATCAATGTGTCGGCAGGCTAGGGCGGCGCAGCTGCCGCCAATTTCGTAATGCAGTCCCAATGACATTGCATCCAACGCGAAAAACCGCATGGCCAGGTCATTCCAGACCGGCGCGAGTTCCTCGTCATGCAACGCGGCGAGCTCCCCGATCAGGGCGGACGGTACGAGGCGACTTACCGAGACGATGGAGGTGACGGCGGTTTCGACGATCCGTGATTCCGAGCAGAAATCGCTGCAGGGCAGGGTGCGCCACCAGGAGAGGGGGCCGATGCCGCGACTGTCGAGAGCGGCAAGTTGGTCTTCGAGTGCGATGTTCCTCATAAAGTTGAGCTCCGTTCGGGCGCCGAAAGCGTGGCGCGGGGTCGCTGGAAGAAACGCCGTCCAGAAACCGCAGAACGAAATGAGAACACAATCGACTCGGGAGAGGTATCGTAAAGTTGGGCGACCCGAAGCGCGATTGCCAACTTATGGGGGTAAGAAAAATAGTATCGTTATATCAATGCAATGAGGTCCGACCTTGCGGCCAGGCCTCATCTCATCGACACCTTTTGGGGGGTGTCATCGACAACTTATAGGGGGTGCGACAGCCGCCACGGCGGCGTCGCTCGCCAGCTTGTCGGCGCGTTCGTTGTCGGGGTGGCCGGCGTGACCCTTCACCCATTCCCACGTGATGCGATGCGGTGCGCTGGCATCGAGCAGTTCCTGCCACAGGTCGGCGTTCTTCACCGGCTGCCTGGCGGCGGTCTTCCAGCCGTTCTTCTGCCAGCCCTTGATCCACTTGGTGAGGCCATCCATCACATAACGGCTGTCCGTCATCAGCGTCACCCGGCACGGACGCTTCAGCGCCTGCAACGCGCGGATCGCCGCCATCAGCTCCATGCGGTTGTTGGTCGTCGGGTGTTCGCCGCCCGACAGGTCCTTTTCATGCGCGCCCGAACGGATCACAGCACCCCAGCCGCCGGGGCCGGGGTTGCCCTTGCACGCGCCGTCGGTCGCGATCACGACATGCTGGAGGTCCACAGTGTCGCTCATCCGTCCAGCAGCTCCGCATTGGTGGCGCCGGCATAGAAATCGAGCCGGCGGAGAAAGGCGAGCGGATCCTTCCGCGTCACCAGCGCGTCGGCCGGCGTGTTCAGCCAGTCCCACGCGCGGGTGAGCAGGAAGCGCAGCGAGGCGCCCCGCCCCAGCGTGGCGAACGCATCGCGCTCCGCCGGTGACAGGCCGAACGCCGTCGCGTAGCCGGAGACGAGGGCCGCGGCGAGATCGGCGTCGAACGTGGCGCCATCCGCCGAAAAGCACCAGGCGGCATGGGTGACGGCCAGGTCCAGCGCGCGCACGTCGGTGGCGGCGAAGTAGAAATCGATCATCCCGCCCACGCTGTCGCCCACCATCAGCACATTGTCAGGGAACAGGTCGGCGTGGACGACGCTGGTCGGCAGGTGCGCGGGCCAGTGCGCGTCGAGGAACGCCAGCTCGTCCGCCACGCGCGCCTTCAGGCCGGGCGCGATCACGTCGAGATCGTCGCCGCAGCGCGCCGCCAGCCGGTGCCAGCCCGCCAGCCCCAGGCTGTTCGCGCGCGACAGCGGGAAGTCGGCCAACGCGCCGTGCATCCGCCCCAGCGCCTCGCCCGTCGCGCGGGTCTGCGCCACGGTGGGGGCGCTCACCGAAACGCCGTGGAGAAACTCGATCAGGCAGGCCGGCCGCCCCGCCACCGTCTGCACCTGCATCCCCTGCCGGTCGGGGATCGCGCGCGGCACCGGCAGGCCGCGATCGGCGAGGTGATCGAGCAGCGCGAGGAAGAAGGGCAGGTCGTCGGTATCGGTCGCCTTCTCGTACAGCGTCAGGATGAAGCGGTCGCTTGTCGTGTCGATCAGGAAATTGCTGTTCTGCACGCCCTCGGCGATGCCCTTGGCCGAATCGAGCCGGCCGACATCGTAGCGCGCGAGCAACGCCGCCAGCGCCTCGGCGGAAACCTGCGTATAGACGGCCATCGGCTCAGGCGGCGGCGTCGAGGTTGCGCGGCAGCTTGAACACCATGTTCTCGCGTACCGTCTCGGTCTCGCGCTCGGTGATGGCGAAACGGGTGGCGAGGCGATCGACCAGCTCGCGCACCAGCACCTCGGGGGCCGACGCGCCGGCGGTGATGCCCAGCGTCGTCACCCCGGACAGCCAGTCGAAATCGACGTCGGCGGCGCGCTCGATCAGCCGGGCCTTCACGCCCTGCCGCTCGGCCACTTCCACCAGCCGGAGGGAATTGGACGAGTTGGGTGCGCCGATCACCAGCATCGCATCGCATGCCATCGCGATCGCCTTCACCGCCGCCTGCCGGTTGGAGGTGGCGTAGCAGATATCCTCCCCACGCGGTGCCTCGATCGTCGGGAAGCGGCGCTTCAGGACCTCGATCATGCCCGCGGTATCGTCCACCGACAACGTGGTCTGGGTGAGGAAGGCGAGGTTGGCCGGGTCGGTCGGCGCGATCGCCTCGGCGTCCGCCGCCGTCTCGATCAGCGTCATCACTCCGTCCGGCACCTGGCCTAACGTGCCGATCACCTCCGGGTGGCCGCGATGGCCGATGAACAGGATGTGCCGGCCCTGCTCCACCAGCCGCTCGGCCTGGCGGTGCACCTTGGAGACGAGCGGGCAGGTGGCGTCGACATATTCCAGCCCGCGCTCCTCCGCCTTGTGCGGCACCGCCTTGGGCACGCCGTGGGCGGAGAACACCACCGGCACGCCGTCCGGCACGTCGTCCAGTTCCTCCACGAAGATCGCACCCTTGGCCTTCAGCCCGTCCACCACGTAGCGGTTGTGGACGATCTCGTGCCGCACATACACCGGCGCGCCATATTTCAGGATCGCCAGCTCCACGATGCGGATGGCGCGATCCACCCCGGCGCAGAAGCCGCGCGGGGCGGCGATCAGCAGCGACAGCGGCGGCAGCGGGGCGGCGGGCGTGCCGGCGGGCGTGAGCGTTTCGGGCATGGTCGCCGCTTACGCGATTGCTTGCCTGCGCGGAAGGCGGTTCCTATGATCCGTGCTCCTACCCCGGCGCATCTCCTGCGTCCGCTCCTGTTCGGGAATTTCTTGTGGCGCGTATCACGATCACCGCTGTCCGCCTCGCGACTGCTCGTCTGGCGGTTATGGGCCTTGCCGTCGCCACCCTCTCGGCCTGCGCCAAGGACAACCAGTTCGACGAGACGGGCGGCGTGCGGATCACCCGCTCGGCCTGCCCGGCGCTGGCGGTGCCGGCCTATACCGGTGACATCACGCTGTTCGACCCGCCCGCCAGCCGCGAGGCACGCGCGATCGACGTGGTGGCCAACCTCACCGACCTGCGCGCCAACTGCAACGACGCGGGCGAGCAGATCGTGTCGCAGGCCACCTTCGCGGTGCAGGCGCGGCGCACGAACACGGCCGCCGCGCGCGACGTGACGCTGCCGTTCTTCGCCACCGTGGTGCGCGGCGGCAGCGTGATCGTATCCAAGCAGGTGGGCCGCGTGGCGCTGCACTTCGATGCGGGGCAGGCACGCGCCACCGCCACCGCCACCGCCACCACCGGCATCACCCGCGCCGCGGCCACCCTGCCGCCCGAGATCGAGACGCAGCTGACGCGCAAGCGCAAGCCGACCGACGCCGACGCCTCGATCGACCCGATGGCGGACCCCGCCACCCGCGCCGCCGTGGCGAAGGCCAGCTTCGAGATGCTGATCGGCTTCCAGCTATCCAACGAGCAGCTGGCCTACAACGTCACGCGGTGATCGCCGATTGACTTGAGGCCACGGACGGGTCAATCCGGGCCTGTCGCCGCCGGGCAACCGGCGGAGCCTCACGCGGGAGAGACCCCGGCCGAAAGAGCCAGGGCGCCGAAGGAGCAACCGCCCCGGAATCTCTCAGGCAACCGGACCGCGCGAGGAACCGACACTCTGGAAAGCGTTCCCGCCCCGGCGGGAACCACCGAAGGGGTAAGCCGCATCCCGCCTCCCGGCGACGATCGGTGAAAGCTCTCAGGTCCCGTGACAGAGGGGGCAGCGATCGAGGCGGCGAAAGCCGTCGTTCGTTCGTTGCGTGCCCCGACGACGGAGACCCCGATGAGCGACCAGACCGATACCACCGAACAGACGGGCGACGATCACGCCCCGCTGGCGCCCCTCGCCCTGCCGCTCGACGCCTGGCACCGCGCGGCGGGCGCGCGGATGGTGGCCTTCGCCGGCTACGAGATGCCGATCCAGTATGAAGGCATCATCGCCGAGCATCTGTGGACGCGCGAGAACGCCGGTCTGTTCGACGTGAGCCACATGGGCCAGCTTTATGTTTCCGGCGACGGGGCGGCCGCTGCGCTGGAATCGCTGCTGCCGGGCGATATCGCCGGGCTCGGCGAGGGGCGGATGCGCTATTCGCTGCTGCTGGCGGACAACGGCGGCATCCTCGACGACCTGATGGTCACGCGCTGGAAAAGTGGTTTCTATCTCGTCGTCAACGGCGCGACCAAGGCGGACGACATCGCCCATATCCACGAGCATCTGCCCGAAGACGTGACGCTGAACCATATGGACGAAGCGGCGCTGCTGGCGTTGCAGGGGCCGAAGGCGGTGGATGCGCTGGCGCGGCTGGCGCCCGGCGTGGCGGCGCTCACGTTCATGACGGCGGGCGCCTTCACCCTCGACGGCGTGCCCGCGTGGATCAGCCGCTCGGGCTATACCGGCGAGGACGGGTTCGAGATTTCGATCCCGGCGGAGGATGCCCCGCGCATCGCCGCGCTGCTGGCCGACCAGCCCGAGGTGAAACCGATCGGCCTTGGCGCACGCGACTCGCTGCGGCTGGAAGCGGGGCTGCCGCTCTACGGCCACGATCTCGATCCCGAGACGACGCCGGTCGCCGCCGACCTCGGCTTCGCGCTGAGCAAGCGTCGGCGCGAGGAGGGCGGTTTCCCCGGCCACGAACGGATCATGGCGGAACGTGAGCATGGCGCGGCGCTCACCCGCGTCGGCCTGTTTGTCGATGGCCGCCAGCCGGTGCGCGAGGGCGCGGCCGTGGTGGACGCGCAGGGCGATACGGTCGGCCGCGTCACCTCCGGCGGTTTCTCCCCCAGCCTCCAGCGACCGATCGCGATGGCCTATGTGCCGGCCGCGATGGTGTCGCCCGGCAAGGTCGTCTCCCTCGTCCAGCGCGGCAAGCCGCTGTCCGCGATCGTCGCGACGATGCCCTTCGTCCCCCACCGTTACGTCCGCCAAGGGAAGCCCAAGCCATGACCCTGTATTTCACCCGCGAACATGAATGGATCTCGGTGGAGGGCGACAGCGCCACCGTGGGCATCACCGATTACGCCCAGGCACAGCTCGGCGACATCGTGTTCGTCGAGGTGCCGCCCGCCGGCACCGCCGTGGACAAGGGCAAGGAAACGGCCGTGGTGGAATCGGTGAAGGCCGCCTCCGACGTCTATTCCCCCGCCTCCGGCACGGTGACAGAAGCAAACGAGGCGCTGGAGGCGGACCCCTCGCTGGTCAACACCGCGCCCGAGACGGATGGCTGGTTCTTCAAGCTGACGCTCTCCGATCCGTCGCAGCTCGACGGGTTGCTGGACGAGGCCGGCTACAAGGACTTCGTGGCCGGGCTGTGAGCGCGGCCGTCGTCGCCTTTCGGCCGGTCGGGGCATCGCGTTCCGCGCGGTTGCCCGGCCGTCCCCTGTCATCGCGCCGTCGCTCGTCATCCCGCCGACTCCCGTCATCCCGGCGAACGCCGGGATCTCCGTGGGGGAGGCGCCGTGTCCCGTTCCACGAGACGATCGTGAGGCCCACACCATGACCACCAACCCCACCTCGCGCTGGGTCGCCGCCGATTATGCCGGCAACGCCGCCTTCGTGCCCGCGCTCGGCGCGCCGGTGCTCGATCTGCTGGCCCCGCAACCCGGCGAGCGCATTCTCGATCTGGGCTGCGGCGACGGCGTGCTGACCGCGCGTATCGCCGAGGCCGGCGCGGAAGTTGTCGGCGTCGATGCCTCCGATACGCTGATCGCCGCCGCGCGCGACAAGGGGCTGGATGCCCGGCTGATGGACGGCGAGGCGCTGACCTTCGAGGCAGAGTTCGACGCCGCTTTCTCGAACGCCGCGCTCCACTGGATGCTGGACGGCGCGGCGGTGGCGGCGGGCGTGTTCCGCGCGCTGAAACCGGGCGCGCGCTTCGTCGGCGAGATGGGCGGCGATGGCAACATCGCCACGCTGCGCGCCGCGCTTTATGCCGAGCTGGAGGCGCGCGGCTACGCGCTGCCGGACGGGGCGCCGCAATGGTATCCTACGCCCGCGGCGTTCACCGCGATCTACGCCGCCGCCGGCTTCGTCGACATCGAGGCGCGGCTGATCCCCCGCCCCACCCCGCTGCCCACCGGCGTCACCGGCTGGCTGCGCACCTTCCGCGTTGGCTTCATGGATTCGGCGCACGTGCCCGATGCCGAACAGCCCGCCGTGGCGCAGGCCGTGGAAGACCGCCTCGCCCCCGCCTTCCGCCAGCCGGACGGCACGTGGATCGCCGATTACGTCCGCCTCCGCTTCTCGATGAGGAAACCCGCCTGATGCGTTACCTGCCGCTCACCGATGCCGATCGCACCGCGATGCTGGGCGTGATCGGCGCCGGATCGATCGACGACCTGTTCGCCGACGTACCCGCCGCCGCCCGCCTCACCGGCCCGATCGAGGGGCTGCCGGGCCATGCCTCCGAGATGGCGGTGGAGCGGCAGTTGCGCGGGCTGGCCAACCGCAATCTTTCGGCCGGCGACGCGCCCTTCTTCCTGGGCTGCGGCGCCTATCGCCATCATGTGCCGGCCTCGGTCGATCACCTGATCCAGCGTGGCGAGTTCCTGACCGCCTACACGCCCTATCAGCCGGAGATCGCGCAAGGCACGTTGCAGGCGCTGTTCGAGTTCCAGACGCAGGTGGCGCGTCTGTTCGGCTGCGATGTCGCCAACGCCTCGATGTACGACGGCTCGACCGCGTGCTGGGAGGCGATCGTCATGGCGCGGCGGATCACGCGGCGCGGCAAGGCGCTGCTGTCGGCCGGGCTGCACCCGCATTATGTGTCGGTGTGCCGGACGATGGCGAAATTCACCGGCGACACGCTCGTGACGGCGACACCCGAGTTGACCGACGGCGCGCCGGGCGACGACCTCGCCACGCTGATCGCATCGGTCGACGGCGAGACCTCGTGCGTGGTGGTGCAGAACCCCAACATCCTCGGCCATGTCGCCGACCTGTCGGAACTGGCGGCGCGGTGCCACGAAAAGGGCGCTCTGCTGATCGTGGTGGTGACGGAGCCGGTGGCGCTCGGCGCTGTCCGAAGCCCCGGCGAGATGGGCGCGGATATCGTGGTGGGCGAAGGGCAGTCGATCGGTGTCGGCCTGCTGTTCGGCGGGCCGTATGTCGGCCTGTTCGCCACGCGCGACAAATATGTCCGCCAGATGCCGGGCCGGCTGTGCGGCGAGACGGTGGATGCGGCGGGCCAGCGCGGCTTCGTGCTGACGCTCTCCACCCGCGAGCAGCATATCCGTCGCGAGAAGGCGACCTCGAACATCTGCACCAATTCCGGCCTGTGCGCGCTGGCGTTCAGCATCCACATGAGCCTGCTCGGCGAGCGCGGCCTGCGCGATCTGGCGACGCTGAACCACGCCAGAGCCGCGCAGGCGGCGGAGCGGCTGGTGAAGGTGCCGGGCGTCAGCCTCGTCAACGGCGCGTTCTTCAACGAGTTCACCCTGCGCCTGCCGAAGGAAGCGCGGCCGGTGGTGCGGGCGATGGCGGACCGGGGCGTGCTCGGCGGCGTGTCGCTCGGCCGGCTGTATCCGAACGTCGCCGCGCTGGAAAAGGGGCTGGTGATCGCCGTAACCGAAACGGTGGCGGACGAGGATGTCGAAGCATTGGCGACCGCCCTGACGGAGGCACTGGCATGAGCGTGAACGCAAGCGGCTGGAAGCCGGAGATGAACGCGGCGAACGAAAGCGCCGCCCCCGCGACCTTCACCGGCAACAAGGCGCTGATGCTGGAGGAAGGGCTGATCTTCGAGATCGGTGCCTATGATCGCACCGGCGTCGATCTGCCCGAACCGCCCAGGGTGGCGAGCCGGCTCGGCGGGCTGGAGCGCAACCGGCCGATCGGGCTTCCCGGCCTCGCCGAACCGGAGGTGGTGCGCCACTATACCCGCCTCAGCCGACAGAACTACGGGATCGATCTGGGCTTCTTCCCGCTCGGCAGCTGCACGATGAAGCACAATCCGCGGCTGAACGAGAAGATGGCGCGGCTGCCCGGTTTCGCCGACATCCACCCGCTCCAGCCGGTCGAGACGGTGCAGGGCGCGCTGGGGCTGATCGATCTGGTCGGCGAATGGCTGATCCGGCTCACCGGCATGACGGCCGTCGCGATGAGCCCGAAGGCCGGCGCGCATGGCGAACTGTGCGGCCTGCTCGCGATCCGCGCCGCGCTCACCGCGCGGGGCGATGCGCGCAAGGTGATCCTCGTGCCGGAAAGCGCGCACGGCACCAACCCGGCCACCGCCGCCTTCTGCGGCTATGCGGTGGAGAATATCCCGGCCACCACCGAGGGCCGCGTTGATCTCGATGCGCTGAAGCGGCGGCTGGGGCCGGACGTGGCGGGGGTGATGATAACCAACCCCAACACCTGCGGCCTGTTCGAGCGGGACATGATCGCCATCTCGGAGGCGGTCCATGCCGCCGGCGGGCTGGTGTATTGCGACGGGGCGAACTTCAATGCGATCGTCGGGCGGGTGCGGCCGGGTGATCTCGGCATCGATGCGATGCACATCAACCTGCACAAGACCTTTTCCACCCCCCACGGCGGCGGCGGCCCCGGCTCCGGCCCGGTCGTGCTGTCCGAGGCGCTGGCGCCCTATGCCCCACTGCCGTTCATCGAGAAGGACGGCGATCGCTTCCGTCTCGTCGAGGAGGAGACGGCGGGGGAGCATCATGCCGGCAGCTTCGGCCGGATGGTGGCGTTCCACGGCCAGATGGGCATGTTCGTCCGCGCCGCCGCCTACATGCTCAGCCACGGCGCCGATGGCCTGCGACAGGTGGCGGAGGATGCCGTGCTGAACGCCAACTACATCCTGCGCTCGCTGGAAGGGGTGCTGGAGGCGCCGTTCGCCCACAGCGGCCCGTGCATGCACGAGGCACTGTTCAGCGACGACAATCTGGCCGAGGGCTTCACCACGCTGGATATCGCCAAGGGGCTGATCGACGAGGGTTTTCACCCGATGACGATGTACTTCCCGCTGGTCGTCCACGGCGCGATGCTGATCGAGCCGACCGAGACGGAGAGCAAGGCCGCGCTCGACCAGTTCATCGGCGCGCTGAAATCGGTGGCGGAACGCGCGCAGGCGGGCGACGCGGCGTTGAAGGCCGCGCCGATGCTCGCCCCCCGCCGCCGGCTGGACGAGACGGCGGCGGCACGCAAGCCGGTGCTGGTCTACCGCGATCCGGCCCCGCTGACGCAGGCGGCCGAATAGGCAGGGTCGGCCCCGGCGGCGCGATTACGCGCTGCCGGGGCAAAATCGCGGGCCGATCTCAGGCGGTCTTCCGGTGCCGCTGCCGGTTCAGGCTGGCCGTCACCAGCAGTTCCGCACCGTACACCAGCGCCTCGGCCGCCACGCCGATCGCGATGCCCGCGCCAACGTCGCTCGGGTAATGGGCGCAGCGCGGAATCTGCATCAACGCCGCGCTGCCGGCCAGCGTATAGGCGGCGGGGCGGCGATCCGGATGGCCGCGCACCACCGCCTGCGCCACCGCCACCGCGCCGGCGGTGTGGCCGGAGGGGAAGCTGCTTACCGTCGGCTCCTTCTCCTCGCCGGCGTGCATCCGGTAATCGTCATCGTCCACCAACAGATGTGGTCGGGTACGCACCACCCGCGCCTTGATCGCGGACTTTATCGCGGTGGCGAGCAGGTGCGAGGCCAGCATCCGCCCGCCCGTTTCCGCCAGCCGGCGGTCGCCGCGCCACAGCCCCACCACCATCGTGCCGGCGGACAGCGCGATCAGCGGCGGCTGGTCGGCCAGTTCGCTCAGCGCACCCAGGATCCGCACCGGCAGCGTATCGCGCAACGGCGCCACCGCCTGCGTGACGGCCACGTCGACTTTTTCCAGACTGTTGGCCTCTGGCGGCGCGTCGGCGATGTCCTGCATGTCCGTTCAACCGTCCGCATCGCGCTAAGTTGCCGATCGGATCGCGGCTGCAACAAAGCATCGCGGGCATCGGTTGTGTCGGCCACGGCCAAAGAGGACGCCCATGCTCGTCGCCAGCTACAATATCCACAAGGCGGTCGGCTCGGATCGCCGCCACCGGCCGGACCGCATCCTCGACGTGCTGCGCGAAGTCGACGCCGATATCGTGGCGCTGCAGGAGGCGGACCGCCGCTTCGGCACGCGGTTGAGCGCGCTGCCGCTCAACATGATCGCCGAGCACAGCGACTACTGCCCGGTGCCGTTCGATATCCGCCCCGGCGGGATCGGGTGGCACGGCAACGCCCTGCTCGTCCGCAAGAGTGCCACCATCCTGCACCGCGCGCCGCTAGTGCTGCCCGCGCTGGAGCCGCGCGGCGCGGTGATGGCGGACATCAGGCTGAACGGGCGCGAGATCCGCATCGTGGGGATGCACCTGGACCTGTCCGGCCTGTGGCGCAGGCGGCAGGCCAATGCGGTGATGATGCATATCGAGCAGCAGCCGCGCCCCCTGCCCACCGTGATGATGGGCGACATGAACGAATGGCGGCGCCACGGCGGCTGCCTCGGCGATTTCGCGCAGCATTATGCGTTCGCCGAGACCGGCCCGAGCTTCCACGCGCGCCAGCCGATCGCCCGCCTCGATCGCATCGTGGTAAGCCAGGATCTGCGCGTGGCCGAAACCGGGGTGCATCGCTCGGCGAGCGCGCGCACTGCGTCCGATCACCTGCCGGTATGGGCGCGGCTGGATTTCGGCTGAGGCCGGCAGCGCACCGTGCGGCAGACTGGGCGGTTGGAAAGCGGCGCGCAGGCGGCTATCGCCACCGGCCTGACAACCGCCACGTCGCAACCGAAAGCCCGAGCCGATGACCGACACGCCGCCCGACCGCCTCTCGAACAACCCGAAGAGCCCGTATTACGAGCCGGAGCATCTGATGCGCGGCATCGGCATCCGCTTCAACGGCGTGGAGAAGACCAACGTCGACGAATATTGCGTGAGCGAGGGCTGGGTGAAGATGGCGATCGGCAAGACCGTCGATCGCAAGGGCAACCCGCTGACGATCACCGCCAAGGGCACGGTGGAGCCCTATTACCAGACGGCCGCCCCGGAGGCGGACATCGACCCGGCCAGCGTGGACGGCGACGCCTGAGCCGGGCCGCCCCATGACGGGGCGGTAGCGCGCCGAGACGGATGACGGAACGCCCGCCGGCCCCCGGCGGTTTGCCACGCATCCCTGTCCCTTGCGTGCGAGACTCTCATCATGGCCAAGACCGTCGCCGATTCGCTCGTCGCCACCCTCGCGGATCTCGGCGTGCGCCAGATCTTCGGCGTGGTCGGCGATGCGCTCAACCCGCTGACCGATGCGATCCGCCGGCAGGACGTGATCGAGTGGATCGGCGTCCGCCACGAGGAGGGCGCGGCGCTGGCGGCGGCCGGGCAGGCCAAGCTGACGGGCCGGCTGGGGGTATGCTGCGGCACCACCGGACCGGGCGGCAACCACCTCGTCGCCGGCCTGTACGAGGCACGCAAGGACCATGCGCCGGTGCTTGCCATCTCCGGCGGCGTACCGGCCGAGCATCGCGGCACCGACTATCTGCAGGAGGATACGCCCGACCTGCTGTTCCGCGACGTTTCCGCCTACACCCAGACCGTGACCGCGCCGGAGCAGGCGGCCCCCGTGTTCCGCCAGGCCATCGCGGAGGCCTATGGCCAGCGCGGCGTCGCGCACCTGAACCTGCCGCCCGACGTGATCGGTGCGAAGATGCCCGAGGCGGTGGCGAGCGTGCCCACGCTGCGCCCGCGCCCGCAGGTTTCCCCCGATCCGGCCGATATCCAGCTGCTGGCACGCGAGATCGACGCGGCGGGCAAGATAGCGATCTTCGCCGGCGAGGGGTGTCGCGGTGCGATCGAGCAGGTGTTCACGCTGGCCGACCGGCTGAACGCCCCCGTCGTCCACACCTTCCGCGCCAAGGACATGGCGGCCTACGATCACCCGCGCTGGATCGGCGGCGTCGGGCTGATCGGCGGCGCGCCGGGGGTGGACGCGCTGAACGACGCCGATCTCGTGCTGATGCTCGGCTCCGATTATCCCTATACCGAGTTCCTGCCGCAGGACGGCCGCGTGATCCAGATCGACGAGCGCGCCGCCGTGCTGGGCCGGCGGGCAGCGGTACGGCTGGGGGTGGTCGGCTCGGTCGGCCCGGCGCTGAACGCGCTGACCCCGATCGTCGCGGCGAAGACCGACACCGCCTTCTTCGACAAGGCGACCAAGGCGCGGGTCGAGTGGGACGCCATGCTCGACAAGCGCGCCGACCCCGCCCGCAGCGCCGATCGCATCCACCCGCCCGCGCTCGGCCGGATGCTGGGCGACATGGCCGCGCGCGACGCGGTGTTCGTGGTCGATACGGGCGAGATCACATTGTGGTCGGGCAACTGGCTGCGGCAGACCGGGCAGCAGCGCATCCTCGCCTCGTTCAACAACGCGGCCGTTGGCACCGCTCTGGGGCAGGCCAACGGCGTTTCCGCGCTGAACCGCGACCGGCAGGTGATCGCCGTCTGCGGCGACGGCGGCTTCACCATGCAGATCGGCGAGTTCATGACGGCGGTGGAGCACAAGCTGCCGGTGAAGGTGGTCGTGTACAACAACAGCGGCTGGGGGCTGGTGGATCTGGAGATGAACCAGGCCGGCCTGCCCGCGTCCTCGGGCGCGAAGTTCCCGAACATGGATTTCGCCGCCTTCGCCCGCGCGTGCGGGGTGGAGGGCTTCACGGCCCGCAAGCCGGCCGAACTGGCCGGTGCCATCGCCGGGCTGCTCGCCAGTCCCGGCCCGGCGGTGCTCGACGTGTTCGTCGATCCGGACGAGCTGCCGACGATGCCGCATATCGAGCCGCTGAAGGCCGCACGCTTCGGCATCGGCAAGATCCGCGAGATACTGCTGGGCGGCTGACGCGGCGCGGGCGGCACGGCTGGTCGCCGTCCGCTTGCCCCTGTGCGGCTTAGCGGGCATGTTCCGGGCGGAACATTTCGCGAAGATTCTCCCGGGGGGCCAGTTGATGGCGGTGCATGACGTGGCTTTGGCGCGCGGTAACATCCGCGAGTCGTCGATCCGCGCGCGTGGCGCAGTGCGGCGCGCGGCGGTGCGCGGCACCGCGCTGGCCGGGGCGGCGGCGCTGCTGACGCTGGTGCTGCTACTGGCGGTGGCGCTCGCCAGCTACAGCCCGACCGATCCGTCGCTCAACACCGCCGCAGAGGGGCCCGCGCGCAACCTGCTGGGCCTGCCCGGCGCCACCGCCGCCGACCTGCTGCTCAGTCTGCTCGGGCCGGCTGCCGCGCTGCTGCTGCCGCTGGTGCTGCTGATCGGGCTGCGGCTGTGGCGCGGCGCGTCGGTGGGGCACTGGAAGCGATCGCTGGGGATCGCGACGGCGGCGATCGTCATCTTCGACGTGGCGCTGGCACTGTTGCGCGGTGGCTCCGTCGCCGGGCTGCCCGGCGGCTGGGGCGGCGGCATCGGGCTGGCCGGCGCGGGCGGGATCGAGGCGCTGATCGGCCTCGTGCCCGGCGCGCCCGTGCAGGCCGGCATCCGGATCGGGGCGATCCTGCTGTTCGGCCTGGGTGGGCTGGCGCTGGGCGCGTGGGGCCTCGGCCTGGACGCGGGCGAGCGTGGCTGGCTGTTCCGCCGCGACCGCTTCTCGCGCGAGCCGCGCGTCACCATCACCCCGTCGATGCCGGTGGAGCCGGAAACGGCGGTCGAGACGACGAAACCCGCCGCGCGGCAGAAGATCGCGAAGGCCGGCAAGCCCCTGCCCCGCCCGGCGGTATCGCCCGACGCGGAGACGAGCACGCCGCCCACCATCCGCGAGCCGATAGCCCGCCCCGCGCAGGAACCGCGCGAGCGCAAGACGCCGGCCAGCAACGCGCCCGACACCTACACGCTGCCGCCGATCGACCTGCTGGCCGAGCCGCCGCCGAACACCGGCCAGGTGATCGACCGCGCCTCGCTGGAGCGCAACGCGCGTTTGCTGGAGACGGTGCTCGACGACTTCCACGTCAAGGGCCGCATCACCGAGATCCGCCCCGGCCCCGTGGTGACGATGTACGAGCTGGAGCCGGCATCGGGCATCAAGGCCAGCCGGGTCATCTCGCTGGCGGACGACATCGCGCGCAACATGTCGGCGCTGTCGGCGCGCGTCGCCACCATCCCGGGGCGCAGCGTGATCGGCATCGAGCTGCCCAACCAGAAGCGCGAGGCGGTGATGCTGCGCGAGCTGGTGGACAGCGAGGGCTTCGAGTCCTCCACCGCGCAGCTGCCGATCATCCTCGGCAAGAACATCGCCGGCGATCCCGTCATCACCGATCTGGCGCCGATGCCGCACCTGCTGATCGCGGGCACGACCGGCTCGGGCAAGTCGGTCGGCCTCAACACGATGATCGTCTCGCTGCTCTATCGCCTCACGCCCGAGCAGTGCCGGATGATCATGATCGACCCGAAGATGCTGGAACTGTCGGTCTACGACGGCATCCCGCACCTGCTGTCGCCGGTGGTGACGGAGCCGGCGAAGGCGATCCGCGCGCTGAAATGGGCGGTCGAGCAGATGGAGGACCGCTATCGCATGATGGCCTCGATCGGCGTGCGCGGTCTTGGCGGGTTCAACGATTCGGTGCGCGCGGCTAAGGCCAAGGGCAAGCCGATCACGCGGCGCGTGCAGACCGGCTACGACGGCGAGACCGGCCAGCCGATCTACGAGGAGGAGACGCTTGAGTTCGAGCCGCTGCCGCAGATCGTGGTGGTGGTGGACGAGCTGGCCGACCTGATGATGACGGCGGGCAAGGAGGTGGAATTCCTGATCCAGCGCCTCGCCCAGAAGGCGCGCGCCGCCGGCATCCACCTCATCATGGCGACCCAGCGGCCGTCGGTGGATGTCATCACCGGCGTCATCAAGGCGAACCTGCCGACGCGGATCAGCTTCGCCGTCACCAGCAAGATCGATTCGCGCACCATCCTGGGCGAGCAGGGCGCCGAGCAGCTGCTGGGCAAGGGCGACATGCTCTACATGCCCGGCGGCAAGCAGATCGCCCGCGTCCACGGCCCGTTCGTGTCCGACGACGAGGTGCGCGCCATCGCCGATCACTGGCGCGGACAGGGCACGCCGGATTATATCTCGGCCGTCACCGAGGAGCCGCTGGAAGGCGCCTACGAGATCGAGGGCGCGCCCACCGGCCCGGACGACCCCGAGACGCAGGTCTATCGCCGCGCGGTGCAGCTGGTGGTGGAAAACCGCAAGGCCTCGACCAGCTGGCTGCAGCGCCAGCTGCGCGTCGGGTACAACTCCGCCGCGCGGCTGATCGAGCGGATGGAGAAGGAAGGCATCATCGGCACCCCCGACCATGTCGGCCGCCGCGAGGTGCTGTTCGAGCCGGCGGATCTGGCCAGCTTCTGGAGCTAGGCCGGGCCTGCCGCGCCCTGCCCCGGAACCGGCAGGTTCAGCCGCGATTAAATGGCGGGCCGCGATAGCATCCCATGCCCGCCGCACCCGGAGACATGATTTGACCGTCCGTACCCCCGCCCTCCTGTCGTCGCTCGGCCTTGCGCTCGCGCTGCCCGCCGTCGCGATCGCGGCCCCCTCGCCGCTGGCGCAGGTATCCGATCATCTGCGCGCGGTGGAGACGATGACGGCCAATTTCGTCCAGACCGACCGCAACGGCAAGGCGATCGGCGGTACGCTCACGCTCAAGCGACCGGGCCGTATCCGCTTCCAGTATCAGAAGGGCGTGCCGCTGCTGGTGGTGGGCGACGGCAAGGCGCTGACGATGATCGACTATTCGGTCAAGCAGGTGTCGCGCTGGCCGATCGGCAACTCGCCGCTGGGCATCCTGCTCGATCCGTCGCGCGATCTGGGGCAGGCGGCACAGGTGCTGTCGCAGCCCGATCCGCGCGTGCTGGTGATCGCCGCGAAGGACCCCAAGCATCCAGAATACGGCACGATCACGATCGCCTTCGCGCGGCTGGCCGGCGCGCCCGCCGGGCTGATGTTGCGCGGCTGGACGGTGCTGGACGCGCAGGGCAACCGCTCGACCATCCAGCTGACGGACCAGAAGTTCAACGTGCCGGTGCCGGCCAACGCCTTCCGCTGGGACGATCCGCGCCAGCAGGGGCCACGCCGCTAGGGCGCGGACGCCGTAGGCACGTCGGGCGCGCCCAACCGCCGTTCGATCGCCGCGCGTGCGGCCAGGGCGCTGGCACGCGCCGCCGGCACCGCCGCTACCTCTCCCTCCGATACCGCCAGCCACGCCGCCGATACGCGCGCGAAGCCGAGCGTGCCGGCCAGCCCGCCGATGCGATGCGCCAGCCCCGAGTCTGCCTCGTCCAGCCGGTCGAGCGCGTGGGCCAGTTGCGCATCGAAGTCGGCGAGCAGCCCGGCGAGCCGGGCGGTGCCGAACATCGCCGCCAGCCGGTCGAGCGTCATATCGACCGGCTGCCACGGCCGGATCGCCGCCGCCAGCGCCTCGGGCGTGCAGGGCCAGGCGATGATGCCGTCGATCCCTGCAACCGAGTCGGCGACGGAATCGCCCTCGCCGGCAAAGGCGAGGATCGGCGGCCCCTCGCCTGCCCGCCTGATCCCGTGTGCGATACCGGCCGACGCCAGCCCCGGATCGAGCAATACGAGGGCCGGCACCTCCGTCGGCGCCATGCCGCCGTCGTCCGCGATCGCCACCCTCCAGCCCAGCGGGGCAAGGTGCGTGCGGACGAATGCGGCGCGTGCCGGCACGGCATCCGCGATCAGCAAAAGGGGGAGCGGCTCCATCAGAAATCCTCGTGAAAGCAACTTGACTTAACATGCCTCAACAGGTTCCTTGGCATAAGCCGATATGTCGGCCATCGTCGATGGTGGGCACGACGGGACAGGGGGAATGACGTGACGGTTGCGCGACTGCTGATCGCGGATGACCATCCGCTGATTGTCGAGGCGCTCTCGCTCGCCGCGCGATCGGTGATGCCGGAACTCGCGATCGATACGGCCGGCACGATCGCCGCCGCCGAGTCGCTGGTGCGCGAGCGCAAGGGCTACAAGCTGGTGCTGCTCGATTTCCTGCTGCCCGATGCACGCGGCTTCTCCGGTTTCATGCGGTTGCAGCACCTGCTGGGATCGGTGCCGATCGCGATCGTCACCGGGCAGCGGATGCCGGAACTGGCCGAGGCGGCGCGCGCGCTGGGCGCGGTGGGCTTCCTCCCCAAATCACAACCGCTGGACGAGATGGCGCGCTCGATCCGCACGATGCTGGGTGGGGCCACCTCGTTCCCGCCGGCCAGCGTGGGGGACGCCGGGGCCAGCGACGCGCGCAGCCGCGTCTCCAGCCTGTCGGGCGCGCAGCTGCGCGTGCTGCTGGCGCTGGCGGACGGCCGGCTGAACAAGCAGATCGCCGGCGATCTGGGCATCACCGAGGCGACGGTGAAGGCGCACATGACCGCCATCTTCCGCAAGCTGGGGGTGAGCGGGCGAACGCAGGCGCTGCTGGCGATGCAGCCGCTGCTGGGCGAAGCGCGAGAGCCGCTGCATTGAGCAACGGCTTCGTCACCGGCCCGCTGGCCCCGCCGCCGAAACCGCCATCGGCGCAGCTGTTCCTCACGGTGGGGCTCGGCACGCTGCTGCTGCTGCTGGTCCTGGGCCTGTGGCTGGCGCAGGAACGGACCAATGCGGACGGCGCGCGGGCCGTTCTGCGCGACTCGTACAGCCGCCGTCTTTCCACCAGCGAGCTGCTGGCCCGGCTGAACCAGGCCGAAAGCGCGCAGCGTGGTTACGTCATCTCGGGCGATGCGGCATTCCTGCTGCCTTACTACCCGGCCCGGCGGGGGCTGCTGCGGCAGCTTCCCGCCTTCGTCGCCAGCTACCGCGACCAGCCGTCGCAGGCCGCCCGCATCGCCGAGTTGCGGCGGGTGGTGGAGGCCAAGCTGGCCGAGATGGACCGGGTGATCCGGGCCCGCCGGATGGACGGGATGGCGCGCGCGGTGGCGATCGTCTCCGGCAGCCGGGGCCGGATGCTGATGGAGCGGGCGCGCTCGCTGACGATGGCCGTCCTCGCCACGGAGGATGCGGTGCTGGCCGGGCAGCTCGCCCAGCTGAACGGCGCGATCGGCAAGTCGCGCATGCTGATCTGGCTGACGCTGGCATTCGGCGCGATCGCATGGCTGCTGATCGTGGTGCAGGGCTGGCGCACCCGGCAGGTCCGTTTCCGTACCGAGATGGCCGCGCGCGAGATACTGGTGCGATTGCGCGGCGTCTTCGCCAGCAGCACCGATGCGATCATCATCCTCAATCCCAGCGGCACGATCGAGGACATCAACCCGGCGGCGACGGCGATGTTCGGCTTCACCTCCGCCGAGCTGGAACGGCGCGATATCTCCCGCCTGTTGCGGCTGGCGGACGGCGAGGCCTCGTTCGAGGAGCGGATGGGCATCGTCGACGGGCGGATCGTCCAGCCGATCCGGGTGGATCAGGTCGCGCGCCACCGCGACGGGCGGGAGCTGACGGTGGACGTGGCGCTGGGGCTGATGCCGCTGGCCGATGGCGTCCACGTCGTCGCCTCGCTGCGCGACGTTTCCGAACGCAAGGCCGCCGAACTGCTGAAGGATCAGTTCATCTCCACCGTCAGCCACGAACTGCGCACGCCGCTCACCTCCGTGCTGGGGTCGCTGGGGCTGCTGCGCGGGGGAGCGGCGGGCGCGCTGTCCACCAAGGCAGAGCGGCTCGTCGACATCGCCGACAACAATGCCCGCCGCCTGATCCGCCTCATCAACGACATTCTCGACATCGATCGCATGGCCTCCGGTCAGGCGCGGCTCGAACAGGCGGTGGTCGACCTGAAGGACGTCGTCGCCCGCGCGATGGACGACACGCGCGGGCTGGGCACGTCCAAGGACGTGCGGCTGGAGCTGCGCGCGCCTGCGGAGCCGCTGCCGATCCTGGGCGATACCGAGCGGCTGTTACAGGTGATCGGCAACCTGCTCTCCAACGCCATCCGCTTCTCGCCCGTCGGCGGCGTGGTGACGCTGGAACTGACGCGCGACCAGCGCCGGGTGAACCTGTGCGTCATCGATCAGGGGCCGGGCGTGCCGCCCGATTTCCGCACCCGCCTGTTCGAGCGGTTCGCCCAGTCCGGCGCGGGGGCGGCGATCCCCGGCGGCAGCGGCCTGGGCCTCACCATCTCGCGCGAGATCGTGCGCGCGCACGGCGGCGAGATATGGTTCGAGGACGCGCCTGGCGGCGGCGCGCATTTCTGCCTGTGGCTCGCACTGCAATCGCGCGGCACCCCCCGTCTCCCGGGGGATCAGCAGCGCGTGCTGGTGTGCGAGGACGATCATGATGCGGCGCAGGTGCTGCGGCTGATGATCGAGGCCGAAGGGCTGGCGGTGGACATGTGCGGCAGCGCGCGCGAGGCGCAGTCGATGGCGGCCAACGGCAACTATGCCGGCGTGATCCTCGACCTGCGGCTGCCCGATGCCAATGGCCTTTCGGTGATCCGCGGCCTGCGCGCCGCACCCGAGACTCGGCTCGTGCCGATCATCGTCGTGTCCGGCGTGGCGGACGACGGCGCGCGCGATCCGGCGGCCTGCACGCTCGACGTGGTGGACTGGATCGACAAGCCGGTCTCGTCCGAGCGGCTGCTCGCCGCGCTGGACGTGGCGCTGTGCCGGTCCAGCGACGGCAAGCCCACGCTGCTGCACATCGACGACGATCCCGACATGCTGGAGGTGACGGCGATGGGGCTGGCCGGCCGGGCGCGGATGCTGCGTGCCGAAAGCCTGGCACAGGCGCGCGCGATCCTGCGGCAGACCGTTCCCGACGTCGTGATCCTCGACCTCAACCTCAGCGACGGATCGGGGCTGGAGCTGCTGCCCGAACTCGTCGCGCCCGATGGCAGCGCGGTGCCGACGATCATCTATTCCGCCTCCGAGCTGGCGCCGGAGGTGGGTCGTCAGGTGGACGCGGTGCTCATCAAGTCGCGCCGCTCGCTGCGTGCGCTGTCGGGCAAGATCGGCGAGATCCTCGATCAGCGCCGGCCCAACCGGAAGGAATCGGCATGACCACGCCGCTGACCGTCCTCTACGTGGACGACGACGACGACATCCGCTCGATCGCGACGATGTCGCTGGAGCTGGACCCGGACATGACCGTGGCGGCCGCCGCCTCCGGCGCGGAGGCGCTGGCGCTGCTGGAAGACGAGTCGCTGAGGCCCGACGTGATCCTGCTCGACGTGATGATGCCGGAGATG
Source organism: Alterirhizorhabdus solaris (assembly GCF_007785815.1). Taxonomy (GTDB): domain Bacteria; phylum Pseudomonadota; class Alphaproteobacteria; order Sphingomonadales; family Sphingomonadaceae; genus Alterirhizorhabdus; species Alterirhizorhabdus solaris. The sequence continues at coordinate 29,372 of NZ_VNIM01000042.1, forward strand.
GACGGGCCGACGCTGGCCCGCCACCTGTGCGTGATGCCCCGCCTGCGCGGCGTGCCGCTGCTGTTCATGACGGCGCGCGCGCGTCAGGCCGACATCGCCGGCTATTACGCACTGGGGGCCGCGGCGGTGATCTCCAAGCCGTTCGACCCGCTCGGCCTCGCCGCCGAGATTCGCGCGGTGCTGGCGCGGATCGAGGGCTAGAGCCGGACGACGAGGTTTCGTTCCGGACGCCCATCCCGAGAAGCCATCGAGCCTGCCCGATCGCGTCTCGAAGGAGGGTCGCAGCTCCGTCCTTCGAGACGGGTCTTGGCCACGTTTGGAAAAAGCGGGGATCCGGACGACCGCTTGAAGACCCCGAGCGAAGTCGAAGGGCGGGCCACCCACGTGACGCGCCGTGCCTCTCTCCCTCGCTCGGCACAGGGCGCGGCCGTCTCAGTTCGACCCGGAAGAGTGGAGCATCGGCGTCAGATACCCGGTCGGCTCCTCTCGGGAGGAGCGGCTCGGTTTCGAGGCGTCCGACCCTAGAGCCAGCCGGTATGCTGGGCCAGGATGCGGCAGCCCAGGCCGATCAGCACCACGCCGCCGGCGATCTCCGCCGTGCGGCCGATCCGCGCGCCGATCCGTGCACCGGCCAGTGCGCCGAGCAGGCACAGCGCCGCCGTCACGACCCCGATCACCGTCACCGCCAGCCCCACCGGCACGCCGAGGGTAGGCAAGGTGACGCCGGCGGCGGCGGCATCGATACTGGTGGCGAGCGCCGCCAGCATCAGCGCCCCGCCGGACAGCGCGACGGTCGGTTCGCCGTCGTCGTCGGCCAGCGCCTCGTGGATCATCTTCGCCCCGATCGCGCCGAGCAGCACGAAGGCGACCCAGTGATCCACCGCGTCGATCACCCCGGCGAAGGCGATGCCCAGACCCCAGCCGAGCAGCGGCATCACCGCCTGCGCCGCGCCGAACGCCAGCGCGATGCGCAGCGATGCGCCGAGGCCGGGGCGGACCGCCGCCCCCTGCGCCACGGAGACGGCGAACGCATCCATCGCCAGCGCGAGCGCCAGCAGCAACAACGTCGTCATGCGGCCAACACCTCATCCACCCAGCCCGGCACCAGCACGCCCGCCGGGCCGATACATGTCTCGTCGAACAGGTCGCTGCCCGCCGATCGTTCGAGGTTCAGCTCCAGCGTGCGCGCGCCGCACGCCGCCGCCACCTGCACGAACCCCGCCGCCGGATAGACCGCGCCGGACGTGCCGATCGACACGAACAGGTCCGCCTGCGCCAGCGCCGCCTCGATCCGCTCCATACCGTAGGGCATCTCGCCGAACCACACGATATCGGGCCGCAGCGCGCCCGCCACGCCGCACGCCGGGCAGGCGGGGCCGTCGCCGAGATCGCCCGCCCACCGACTACGCGCGTCGCAGGCCAGACACAGCGCCGAGCACAGCTCGCCGTGCATGTGCAGCAGCCGGGTGGCGCCCGCCCGCTCGTGCAGGTCGTCCACGTTCTGGGTAACGATCAGCAATTTGCCCGGCCATTCCCGGTCCAGCCGGGCGAGCGCGACATGCGCCGGATTGGGCACGACCCCGGCCAGCGCCGCGCGCCGCGCATCGTAGAACGCCTGCACCAGCGCCGGATCGCGCGCGAACGCCTCGGGCGTGCAGACGTCCTCCACACGGTGGCCCTCCCACAGGCCGTCCGGCCCGCGAAACGTGGCGAGGCCGCTCTCGGCCGAGATGCCTGCGCCGGTGAGGATCACGATGTTGCGCACAGCGGTCATCGGCTCCGTCTAGCCAGTCGCACCGCCGCCTCCAAGGCCGGATCGGTGTGACGGGGGCGGGGATGCCATGAATATTGCAAAAGTTTGCCGAAGGCGGCGCAGCCAATCCGCCGGTGCCGGGTTTGGCAGCGTATCGCCGAACCGGTCGGCCAGAAACGGATGGCGATGGCGATAGTCATGCACGAAAGCGACGGCATCCCCGACGGCATGGCGCATGGCGCCGGCCGGCGCGATCGCCCCTCATGCTCCTGACGACGGGCGCCACCTGGGGCATCTGCGCTGCCGCCACCGCCGGGGTGATCGCCCGCCCCTTCCGCTGGCCGGAGGCGATATGGGCCACGCTGGGCGCGGCGGCGTTGCTGGCGTTCGGATTGCTGCCCTTTGGCGCGGCATGGGCCGCGGTGGGCAAGGGCACCGACGTCTACCTGTTTTTGATCGGCATGATGCTGCTGAGCGAGACGGCGCGCCGGCAGGGCCTGTTCGACTGGGTGGCGGCGACGGCGGCCGGCCATGCGCGGGCATCGACGCCGCGCCTGTTCCTGCTGGTGTATGCAGCCGGCGTCGTCACCACGACCTTCCTCTCGAACGATGCCACCGCCGTGGTGCTCACCCCGGCGGTGTATGCCGCAGCGCGCAAGGCGAAGGCGGATCCCCTGCCGCTGCTGTTCGCCTGCGCGCTGGTGGCCAATGCCGCCAGTTTCGTGCTGCCCATCTCCAACCCCGCCAATCTGGTCCTGTACGGGGGGCGGATGCCGCCGCTGGGAGAGTGGTTCGCCTCGTTCGCGCTGCCCTCCGTCGCGGCCATCGTCGTCACCTTCCTGACGCTGCGCCGGGTGGAACGCGCGCGCATCACGGGGACGTGCGAAAGCGCGGTCACGCGGGCACCGCTGGATGCGGGCGGCAAGGCGGCACTGGCCGGCATCGTGGCGACCGCCGCCGTGCTGCTGATCGCCTCGGCCCGCGACGTGGAGCTGGGCCTGCCGACCTGCATCGCCGGCGTGGCGACGACGTTGGCCGTCTGCCTGATCGCGCGCCGCTCCCCCATCTCGATCACTCGGGACGTGTCGTGGAGCGTGCTGCCGCTCGTCGCCGGGCTGTTCGTGCTGGTGGAGGCGCTGGTGCACACCGGCGTGATCGGCCACGTCGCGGCGTGGCTGGCATCGCTGTCGGCGCAGCCGGTACGCGCGGCGCTGACGGCCGGCACGGCGCTCGCGTTCGGCTCGAACCTCGTCAACAACCTGCCGGCCGGGCTCGTCGCCAGCACCGCCGTCGCCCAGGCGCACCCGCCGCGTCTCGTCGTCGATGCGCTGCTGATCGGCGTCGATCTCGGGCCGAACCTGTCGATCACCGGCTCGCTCGCCACGATCCTGTGGCTGCAGGCGATCCGCCGCGAGGGTGAGGACGTCGGCTTCATGCGCTTCCTCAAGGTGGGCGCAGTCACGATGATCCCCGCACTCGCCGCCGCGCTTGCCACCCGGCTGGCGCTGGGCTGACCCGCACTCTCCCTCCCACCGTCTCCCCCGTCCGAGGAT
>NZ_VNIM01000043.1 GCF_007785815.1 Alterirhizorhabdus solaris
ACGCCGGGCCGACCACGGCCACACCGGTCGCGCCCGTCACCCGCCCTCCGGTGCGCGAGCCTGCCGCCGAGCCGGAGGCGACCGCCCCCGCCGCCGAGGCTGCGCCGACCGGCGACGCCGGGGAGGACGCCTATCTCGCGGGCTACCGCCTGTGGGAGCAGAAGAAATTTCCCGAGGCGGCGACCGTGCTGAAGGCGGTGGTGGCGAAATACCCCAAGCATCGCCGCGCCAGCTATGCCCAGAACCTGCTCGGCCGCGCCTATCTGGACGACGGCAAGCCGGGCCTCGCCGCAGAGGCGTTCTATGCCAATTACCAGAAGATGCCGCGCGGCGACCGCGCGCCAGACAGCCTCTATTTCCTCGGCCAGTCGCTGATGAGCCTGAAGCCGGCCAAGCCGGCCGACGCCTGCAAGGTGTATGCGGAACTGCTCGACGTGTATGGCGAGAAGATCGCCCAGCCGCTGCGCGACCGCGTGACCAAGGGCCGCGCCGACGCCAAGTGCAGTGCGTGACCCGGCTGCCACGGTTCTGCCCCGCCGCGTGACGTTCACCGGGGTCGGCAAACTTCATGTGCCGTGCCGGCCTTCCGCGCCATGCCGTTGACGGGAAACCGGTTCGGCGGATGAATCCCCCCGATCCCGCCCTCGTCGCGCGCTTCAAGGACGCGCTCGGCACGCTGATGCCGGGAAGTGACGACGCCCGCCTCGGCCTGGCGGTTTCGGGCGGGCCGGACAGTCTCGCGCTGTTGCTGCTCGCCTGGGCGGCCTGCCCCGGCCGTGTCGAGGCGGCCACTGTCGATCACGGTCTTCGTCCGGAAGCCGGGGCGGAGGCTGAAATGGTGCAAGGCGTGTGCGATCGGCTCGGGGTCCGCCATGTCACGCTACGTCGCTCCGCACCGTTGGCACAGGGGCGCGGCGTGCAGGCGGCAGCGCGGGAGTTGCGTTATACTGCCATGGCCTCATGGTGCGGCGAGCGGAGGCTGGCGGCCCTCCTGACCGGCCATCATGCCGACGACCAGGCGGAGACCCTGCTGATGCGGCTCCGGCGCGGCGCCGGCATCGACGGGCTGGCAGGCGTGCGCCCCGTCCGCCCGATCGCGGCGCCCGAGGCCAGCCTGCCGGATCGCCGGGTCGTCGTGCTGCGCCCGCTGCTGGGATTCACCCGCGCCGAACTGGCGGCGGTCGCCGGCCGGGCCGGTCTCGATCCGGTCGACGATCCCTCGAACCGCGATGCGGGATATGATCGCACCCATGCCCGCAGGCTGCTGGCGGAAACCGGCTGGATCGACCCCCGCCGCATCGCTGCCAGCGCCGCCAATCTGGCCGAGGCCGCGCACGCGCTCGACTGGGCGGCCCGGCAGGAGTTTGCCCGTCGCGTGCGGGATGACGGCGCGCAGGGCCTGACGTTCGATCCCGAAGGACTGCCGGGCGAGATCCTGCGGCGGGTAGTCGAGTTCATCCTCGCGGATATCGCACGACCCGCCCCCGGCCCGGCCTGCCACACGCCTGCCGCGCCGCTTCGCGGGCCGGAACTCTCGCGCTTCATCGCCCGCCTCACCGCCGGCCGGACCGCGACACTGGGCCGCGTCCTCGCCCGCCCCGGCCTGCGCTGGCGCTTCACGGTCGCCCCGCCCCGCCGAACGTAGCAAAATCGCGACGAGCGATCGGTTCCCTTGCATTGTCATTAACCCGCAAACCCCTATCTTGCAGGCTCAAACGAGTGGAGCTTTCATGAACGACGAGAAGGAACCGCAGGCCAACCCCTGGATGAAGAGCCTGCTCATCTGGGTGGGCATCCTGCTCGCGCTCGTCCTGTTCGTGTCGATGTTCGACAGCTCGTCGCGCCAGCCGGACGGCACCAGCATTGCCTATTCCGAATTCCTCGCCCGCGTGGACGAGGGCACGGTGAAGAGTGCCGAGATCGCCGGCAACGTCGTCTCGGGCAAGCTGACCAACGACCAGAGCTTCAAGACCTATGCGCCGAGCGACCCTCAGCTGGTCGACCGGCTGACCGCCAAGGGCGTGGAATTCCGCGCCAAGCCGGAGGAGCAGGCGAGCTTCTGGATGATCCTGGTGTACCAGTCGCTGCCGTTCCTGCTGATCCTCGGCATCGCCTTCTTCGTGATGCGGCAGATGCAGAAGAACGCCGGCTCTGGCGCGATGGGCTTCGGCAAGTCGCGCGCCAAGATGCTGACCGAGAAGCAGGGCCGCGTCACCTTCGACGACGTGGCCGGCATTGACGAGGCACGCGAGGAGCTGGAGGAGATCGTCCAGTTCCTCAAGGACCCGTCGCGCTTCGCCCGGCTGGGCGGCAAGATCCCTAAGGGTGCATTGCTCGTAGGCTCGCCCGGCACCGGCAAGACCCTGCTCGCCCGCGCCATCGCGGGTGAGGCGAACGTGCCGTTCTTCACCATTTCCGGTTCGGATTTCGTCGAGATGTTCGTCGGCGTCGGTGCGAGCCGCGTGCGCGACATGTTCGAGCAGGCGAAGAAGAACGCGCCGTGCATCGTCTTCATCGACGAGATCGACGCGGTCGGCCGCCATCGCGGCGCCGGCCTCGGCAACGGTAACGACGAGCGCGAGCAGACGCTGAACCAGCTGCTCGTCGAGATGGACGGCTTCGACGCCAACGAGGGCATCATCATTGTCGCGGCGACCAACCGCCCCGACGTGCTCGATCCCGCGCTGCTGCGGCCGGGCCGGTTCGACCGTCAGGTGATCGTGCCGAAGCCGGACATCGAGGGTCGCGAGAAGATCCTCGCCGTCCATATGAAGAAGACGCCGCTCGCACCGGACGTGAACGCTCGCGTGATCGCACGCGGCACGCCGGGTTTCTCGGGTGCCGATCTGGCCAATCTCGTTAACGAAGCCGCCCTGCTGGCCGCGCGCAAGGGCAAGCGGCTGGTCGCAATGAGCGAGTTCGAGGAGGCCAAGGACAAGGTGATGATGGGGGCCGAGCGCCGCTCCATGATCATGACCGAGGACGAGAAGAAGGCGACCGCCTATCACGAGGCCGGCCATGCGCTCGTGTCGCTCTACATCCCCGGCTGCGACCCGCTGCACAAGGTGACGATCATCCCGCGTGGTCGCGCGCTGGGCGTGACGTGGAACCTGCCCGACCGCGATCGTTATTCGATGACGATGAAGCAAATGAAGGCGCGACTGTCGCTATGCTTTGGCGGCCGCATCGCCGAGCAGCTGATCTATGGCGCGGACGAGCTGAACACGGGCGCCTCGAACGACATCCAGCAGGCGACCGACATGGCCCGCTCGATGGTGATGGAATATGGCATGTCCGAGAAGCTCGGCTGGCTGCGTTATCGCGACAATCAGGACGAGGTGTTCCTCGGTCACTCCGTCAGCCGTGCGCAGAACATGTCGGAAGAGACGGCCCGGCTGATCGACTCGGAGGTCCGCCGGCTGGTCGAGGAAGGCGAGGCCCGTGCGCGTGAGGTGCTGACCGACAATCTGGACGAACTGCACCGTCTGGCCGGCGCCCTGCTGGAATATGAGACGCTGTCGGGCGATGAGTCCAAGCGGGTCATCAAGGGCGAAAGCATCGGTCGTGACGATGCCGCCGGGCGTCGTGCGGCGCAGATGGATACCGCCGGTTCCTCGATCCCCAAGAGCCGCCGTCCGGGTGGCGGATGGGACGCGGCGCCGCAGGGGGCGTGACGGTAAACGGAGCCGCGGTGACGCGGCTCCGTTTCAATATCCCACGAGGATCCTGTCACCGCCGAGCATGGTCTTTCGATCGATCGCCGGCTGTCGCGCGTGAAGCAGCGCACTTGCCTCCAGCAGCGGACGACGATCGGGGAGATCGAAGTTGATCGGGCGCAGATGCTCGACGGGCGCACCATCGACGATGCCGAGCCTCCATCCGTTTCGCAGCGCCAGATCGGCCCAGACGATATCGACCCCCCATCCCCAGCGGGACCGTGGTACCGGCGTGAGCGACGGCAGCAGCGTCGCCCGGATCGCCAGGACCGGCCCGCCTTCCACGAAGTGGCTCCGGCGAACGATACTGCCGCTCCGGCGCTGGGTGACGGCATAGGACGCATACGAGTGCATTCGATGCGCCGGCTGCGCGATATCGAGTGACGTGGCCATGATCGCGGCGACGAACCGGTCGAGAAACTGCGCGCCGAGCGCCGCATCGTCGTCGATCACCAGCAACCAGTCGCGCTTCCCTCCGTCCGCCATGATCGCCGTGACCTTGTCCCACCGGGAGACGCCGACCCGGTCGTCGATGACGATCCTCACGTCGTGCCGCGATCCGCAAGCGATACGGGTCCGCCCATGAAGTGTCTTCCGCGCGTCGGCCGACAGCGGATAGGCGGGGATCAGCACGGTGATGCGCTGCGGTGGCGAGGCGCGGAACAGCGGGCGCCAGTCGAACCGGGTCAGCGCGAAATCGAGATCCCGGTCGATCGTGCGCGCGCGCACCGGATCGACGTCCCGAAGATTGGTCGCGAGGCCGAAGGGATCGGCGAGAAGGGGGTGGGGTCGGATCGTATCGGTCATTCCGCCTCCCTGCCGCACCCTGCCCGTCGTGACGCCAAGCGCATTTGCTGCTAGGGACGCGGGCATGACCGACAGCGCCCTTCTCGACCGTCCGCTCGATGCCACCGCGCTCATCGCCGATATGGGCGCACGCGCCCGCGACGCCGCGCGTATCCTCGCCGCCACGCCGACCGGACGCAAGAGCGCCGCGCTTCTCGCCGCTGCCCGCCACCTCCGCGCCACGGTCGCCACGATCCTCGCCGCCAATGGCGAGGATGTCGCGGCCGGCGAGGCCAACGGCCTGTCCGGCGCGATGCTCGACCGGCTGCGGCTGGACGACAAGCGCCTGGAAGGCATCGCCACCGCGCTGGAGGCGGTCGCCGCACTGCCCGATCCGGTCGGCAGGGTGATCGACGAAAGCGAGCGGCCCAACGGCATGAAGCTGAGCCGCGTGCGCGTACCGCTCGGCGTGGTGGGCATCATCTATGAAAGCCGCCCGAACGTGACGGCGGATGCCGGCGCGCTGGGGCTGATGGCGGGCAACGCCGTGATCCTGCGCGGCGGATCGGAAGCGATCCGCACCAGCCGCGCGATCCACGCCGCGCTCGTCGCGGGGCTGGCGGAGGCCGGGCTGCCCGAGGACGCGATCCAGCTGGTGCCCACGACCGATCGCGCCGCGGTGGGGGCGATGCTGAAGGCGGCCGGGCTGATCGACATCATCATCCCGCGCGGCGGCAAGTCGCTCGTCGCGCGCGTGCAGGACGAGGCACGCGTGCCGGTGCTTGCCCACCTCGACGGGATCAATCACCTCTATATCGACGCCGCCGCCGATCCGGCCAAGGCCGAGGCGCTGGCGGTGAACGCCAAGATGCGCCGCACCGGCATCTGCGGCGCCACCGAGACGTTGCTGATCGACCGCGCCTTTCCCGCCCCCGGGCGGCTGGTGGCGGCATTGCTCGATGCCGGCTGCGAGGTGCGTGGCGACGTGGCCGCTCAGGCGCTGGATACGCGCGCGCTGCCCGCCACGGCCGGGGACTGGGACACCGAATATCTCGATGCGATCTGCTCGGTCGCGATCGTCGACGGCGTGGTCGGCGCCACCGCACACATCGCCCGCCACGGCTCGCACCATACCGATGCGATCGTGACGGAGGATGCCACGACCGCCGAGCGCTTTCTGGCGGAGGTCGACTCGGCGATCGTGATGTGGAACGCCTCGACCCAGTTCGCCGATGGCGGCGAATTTGGGCTGGGGGCGGAGATCGGCATCTCCACCGGCCGGCTGCACGCGCGCGGGCCAGTGGCGCTGGAAGGGCTGACGACCTACAAGTGGCTCGTGCGCGGCACGGGCCAGGTGCGGCCGTGAGGCGGCCCGGCGGGAGCCGCGCGCGCTGAAGGCGATCGGCCTGCTCGGCGGATCGTTCAACCCCGCCCATCGCGCCCACCGCCGCGTCAGCCTGGCCGCCATCGCCGCGCTGGGGCTGGACGAGGTGTGGTGGCTGGTTTCGCCCGGCAATCCGCTGAAGCCGGCGGCCGGCATGGCGCCGCTCGCCGCCCGGCTCGGTTCGGCGCGGGCGATGGCGCGGCGGGCGCCGATCCGCCCCACCGCGATCGAGCAGCGACTCGGCACGCGCTACACCGTCGACACGCTGGCCGCGCTCGTCCGCCGCTTCCCCGACCGGCGGTTCATCTGGCTGATGGGGGCGGACAATCTGGTGCAGTTCCCGCAGTGGAAGCAGTGGCGCCGGATCGCCCGCACCGTGCCGATTGCCGTTATCGCCCGACCGGGCTATGGTGGCGCCGTCCACGCCGCGAAGGCGATGGGATGGTTGTCGCGGTTCGTTCGTCCGCGCGGCCGATCGCGAGACTGGATGAACTGGAGACCGCCGGCGCTCGTGCTGCTGCGCTTTCGCCTCGATCCCACCTCAGCGACCGGCCTGCGCGCGCGCGATCCGGACTGGCATCTCTCTTTTCATTCCGCGGCCCCGCGCGATATCATCACGCGCCGCTCGATCCTCTAGGAGGCCTTTTGCCCGTTCCCACCGCCGCCAACCCCGGCCCCGCCGATCCCGAAGCCAGCGCCGCGCTGCTGCAACTCATCATCGGTTCGCTCGACGACGATCAGGCCGTCGATACGGTCAGCATCCCGCTCGCCGGCAAGAGCAGCATCGCCGACTATATGGTGATCTCCAGTGGTCGCTCCACCCGGCAGGTCGCCTCGATGGCGAACAAGCTGGGCGACAGGATCAAGGCCGAAACCGGGCGCCCCGTGCGCATGGAAGGCCTGCCCACGGCCGATTGGGTGCTGGTGGATGCGGGTGACATCATCATCCACCTGTTCCGCCCCGAGGTCCGCAGCTTCTACAATCTGGAGCGGATGTGGGCGTTTGGCGAGGCGCCCGCCGCGCCCGAGCCGCTGAGCGTGATCGAGCCGCTGGCCGAGGATGCCGAGGATCCGCGCACGCCCGACGACGGCCCGCCCGACGACCTCGACGACGACGAGGACTGACACCACCGTGCTGCTGCACATCGTGGCGCGCGGGCGGATCGGTCGCAGCCCCGAAGGCGATCTGGTCGAGCGTTATCTGAAGCGCATCGTCTGGCCGACCCGCGTGACCGAACTGCCCGATCGCGGCGGGCGGATGCCCCCGCTCGAACCGGCCACCGTGCTGGTGGCGATGGACGAGAAGGGCGAGCAGCTCGGCTCCACCGACTTCGCCGGGCGGCTGGGCCGCTGGCGTGATGACGGGCGGCGCGAGGCACGGTTTCTGATCGGTGCCGCCGACGGGCTGGAGGCGGCCGATCGCGATGCCGCCACGCTGCGTTTCGCCTTCGGGGCGGCGACATGGCCGCACATGCTGGCACGCGCGATGCTGGCCGAACAATTGTGGCGCGCGACGAGCATCCTCGCCGGCCACCCCTATCACCGCGAGGGCTGACGACGGTGCTCCGCTCCAACGCCAGCCCGGCCGGATCGCTTCGTGGCGATACCGCCCTGACGTTTGCTGCCTCGTTGCGGCGAATGGGCGCGTGGTCGACGAGCGGGGACGCGGCCGGCGAGCCACGGTTCCGACCTGGAACTACCACGACGATACCGGGTGGCGGGTCCGGCGCGCCGGGCGGCATCACTCCCGCCGTCCGGGCCAGGCTCTGCGTGGGCATTGCCGCCGCCGCGTTGCTGCTTGCCGCCGTCTCGCTCCCCCTCGGGCAGCCGCTTCCCGCCCAGTCGCTGCCGTCCCAGTCGCTGGCCGAGGAGGCGCTGGCGCTGGCCGAGGCCAAGCGGCAGGCCGCGCTGGCCCAACGGCGCTCCGCCGATTTCGAGCGGCAGGCCGCGCAGGCCGTGGGCGAGGCCGCGCGTGCCCGCGCCGAGGAAGCCGCGATCACGGCCCGCATCGTCGCCGCCGAGGCCGATATCGACGCGGCCGGTGCACGCATCGGCATCGTCGCCGCGTTGCGCGCGCAGCAGCGGGCGCGGCTGGCGTTGCGGCAGGGGCCGATCGTGCGGCTGGCGGCCGGTTTGCAGACGATGGCGCGCCGCCCCCCGGCGCTGGCGCTGGTGCAGCGCGGCTCGCTTGCCGATCTGATGCACGTCCGTGCCCTGCTCGCCGGCCAGTTGCCGCTCGTCCGCGCTCGCACCGGGCTGTTGCGGCAGGAGGTGGCCGAGGGGCTGCGGCTGCAAGGACAGGCGGATCGCGCCGCCGCCATCCTGCGCGAGGGGCAGCGCCGGCTCGATTTCCAGCGGGCCACGCTGGCCGCGCTGGAAACCGGCCACCGCGCGCGCGCGCAAACGCTGGTCGATCGCGCGATGGCCGAGCAGGATCGCGCCACGGCGCTGGGCGAGCAGGCGCGCGACATCGTCGATCTGATGGGCCGCGAGCGCGAGCGCGAGGTCCTGGCCGGTCGTCTCGCCGCCCTGCCCGGCCCGCTGCCCCGCCCGCCGATCCCCGGCTTCCCGGCAGAAGCCGCACCGCGATCGGGCCTGCTCTCGCCCGCCGGCTTCGACTATCGCCTGCCGGTGACGGGGCGGCTCGTGACCGGGCTGGGCGAGGTGGCGGAGTCGGGCGTGCGCGCCCGCGGGCTGACGCTGAACCCGCGCGTCGGCACGATGGTGGTGGCGCCCGCGCCGGGCAAGATCGTCTATGCCGGGCCTTTCAGGGATTATGGCCGCATCGTCATCATCGATCATGGCGGCGGCTGGACGAGCCTGGTCACCGGCATCGGCAAGATGCGCGTGCGGGTGGGCGAACGAGTGGCCCCGGGCCGCGCGCTGGGCCGTGCCGGCAGCACGCTGACGGTGGAATTGCGCCGCAACGGCCAGCCGGTCGATATCCCCGCGCTCGTCGCGCAGGGGTGAGGCGAGCGACGCCCGCGACCGCGCTTTGTCCGCCTGCCAAGCCGTGATATCGCCGTCTTCAGATCCCGTCGAAAGAACCATCCGCATGGCTCGTTTTCTGTTGCGTTCCGCCCTGCTCGTCAGTGCCGTCGCCCTCGTTCCCGCCGTCACCACGGCGATCGCCGCCGCCGACGTGCAGACCTATCGCGATCTCGACCAGTTCATGTCCGTGTTCGAGCGGGTCCGTTCGGAATATGTCGACAAGGTGGACGACAAGACGCTCATCAAGGGCGCGATCGACGGGATGCTCGCCAGCCTCGATCCGCACAGCAGCTATCTCGACGCGCGGGACTTCACCAACCTCAAGACGCAGACCGACGGCGCCTACGGCGGCCTCGGGCTGACGGTGAGCCTCGAGGACGGCGCGGTGAAGATCATCACGCCGACCGAGGACACGCCGGCGTTCCGCGCCGGGCTGAAGGCGGGCGACTATATCACCCACCTCGACGGCGTGCTGATCTACGGCGGCACGCTGGACGAAGCGGTGGACAAGATGCGCGGCGCCGCCGGCACGCCAGTGCGCCTCACGATCGTGCGCCCCGGCCGCGACAAGCCGTTCGACGTGACGCTGCGCCGCGAGGTGATCCAGCTGAAGCCCGTGAAGTGGGAGGTGAAGAACCGCGTCGGCATTATCAACATCAACACCTTCAACAAGAACACCGGCGAGGCGGTGCGTGCCGCGCTGGCGGGGATCGACAAGGCGGTCGGCGGCCAGCCGCTCGGCTACGTGATCGATCTGCGCTCCAACCCCGGCGGGCTGCTCGACCAGGCGATCGAGGTGGGCGACGCCTTCCTCGACCGCGGCGAGATCGTGTCGCAGCGCGGGCGCGAGAAGAATGACATCGAGCGTTACTACGCCCGCCCCGGCGACCTGAGCCACGGCCTGCCGATGGTGGTGCTGGTCGATGCCGGCTCCGCGTCTGCCGCCGAAATCGTGGCGGGCGCGTTGCAGGACCAGAAGCGCGCGATCGTGATGGGCGAGAAGAGCTTCGGCAAGGGATCGGTGCAGACGCTGCTGCCGCTGTCCGACGAGACCGCGCTGCGGCTGACCACCGCGCGCTACTTCACCCCCTCGGGCCGCTCGGTGCAGGAGGGGGGCATCCAGCCCGACATCCTCGTGCCGCAGATCACCGACCCCGATTACAAGGACAAGCCGCGCCTGCGCGAGGCCGATCTGCGCCGCCACCTCATCAACGAGGCCAAGGTGGACGACAGCGTGCTGGAAGACGACACCAAGCCCGATCCGCGCTTTGCCGCCACGGCGGAGGCGCTGAAGAAGCAGGGCGTCGAGGACTTCCAGCTCGATTATGCGCTGAAGACCATCCTGCGCCTGGGCACCACGCCACCGGCCAAGGTGGCGAACGCCGCCCCGGCAGGCGGGGCGAAGGCGGCGAAGCGCTGACGCCCGGCCCGGCCCGATGATCGCTTTCGCCAGGGCGCGCTGGCTTGCGCTGTTGCTGCCCGCCGCGCTGATGGCCGGCGCGCTCGGTTCGCAATATATCGGCGGGCTGTTCCCGTGCGAGATGTGCCACTGGCAACGCTGGCCGCATTATGCCGCGATCGTGCTGGCGCTCGCCGCCTTCGCGGGCGGTCGGGCCAGCCGCCCGCTGGTGGTGCTGGCGGCGCTGTGCATCCTCGCCTCGGGTGCGATCGGTGCGTTCCATGCCGGGGTGGAGTATCACTGGTGGCAGGGGCTGACCCGGTGTAGCACCGCGCCCGGCAGCGGCGGCGGTGACATCCTCGCCGATATCATGGCCACCCCGCTCATCCAGTGCGATCGCGCGCAATGGACGTTGTTCGGGGTTTCTCTGGCCGGATGGAATGCGCTCTTTTCACTGGCGGGCGGAACGGCGATACTCGCCCTATGCCTGAAACGCCCCCGCTGACGCCCACCCCCGCCGCGCCGCTCTCGCAGAAGGCGCGCGACATGATGCTGCGGGTCGATCAGGCCGGCGAATATGGCGCGACCCGCATCTATGCCGGACAGCTGGCGGTGATGGGCGATCACACGCCAGCCGCCCGCGCCATCGCCGGCATGGCGCTTCAGGAGGAGCGCCACCGCCTGTTCCTCGACAGGATGCTGATCGAGCGGCGGGTGCGCCCCACGTTGCTCCAGCCGGTCTGGAACGTCGCCGGCTTCGCGCTGGGCGCCGCCACCGCGCTGATCGGTCCGAAGGCGGCGATGGCCTGCACCGCCGCCGTGGAAACCGAGATCGACCGCCATTATGCCGAACAGCTCGCCGAACTTGGCGACAGCGATCCGCCGCTGGCCGAGGCGATCGCCGAATTCCAGATCGAGGAGGTCGAGCATCGCACGCTGGCGATCGCGGCCGGGGCGGAGCAGGCCGTCGCCTATCCGCTGCTGGCCGGCGTCATCCGGCTCGGCTGCCGCGCCGCCATCGCCATTTCAAAGCGTATCTGAGCAACGCAAGCCGAACGGGCGCGTTCATCGACTGCCCGCTATGAAAGACCGTATGATGAGACAGCCCCTCCTGCTCGCCACCGCCCTGTTCGCCGGGGTGACAATGCTTCCCGCAGCGCCGGCGCAGGCGCAACTGGGGGAGCGCGTGCTGACGATCTTCGGCAACGATCCGTGCCCGACCAGCAACGGCGAGGAGATCGTCGTCTGCCGACGCCTCGACGAGAACGAACGGTATCGCATCCCCAAGGACCTGCGCGATCCGGAGAACCCGGCAAACCTGACCTGGGGCGATCGCGCCAAGAGCATCGAGTATGTCGGCGCCAACGGCGTGCAGAGTTGCAGCCCGGTCGGCGCCGGCGGTGCCAGCGGCTGTTTCAAGAAGATCGTGCGGGAGGCGCGGCAGGAGCAGCATATCCGCGGCGAGGAACCCTCGATCCCGCTCAAGCTGCCCTGACCCGACGGCCCTTGAAGGCCGGCCGGTCGACACCGGCCGGCCTTGGTCAGGCTGGCTGCACCGCCGCCCGACCGTCCCCCACCGGCACTGCCTCGCCACGCGAATAGGTACCGACCAGCATTCCGGCTGCGATCACGTTGCCCGCAAGTGCCGCCAGCACCGCCGTACGGCCGGGGTTGGCATCGAGGATCGGCACGTCACCGAGCGCGAACAGCTGGAACACGTAATCGTGCGAGCCGTGGCCGGTCGGCGGATCGGGCGGCAGCCAGCCTTCGGTGAGATAACTGTTCTTGCCGACATCACGACCATCCGCCTCGCCGTCGCCGTCTGCCCGGATCGCGCCTTCGGCCAGTCCGCGTTCGCCGGCCGGCAAACCCCACACGATCGCATGGACCAGCGGGTTGGGGAACGGTGCGTCGGGATCCTCGACGATCAGCGCCAGTGCCCGCGTTGCCGTCGGCACCTCGCCCCACAGCAACGGGGGTGACACGCCCTCGCCATCGGCGGTGAACCGTTCGGGCAGGCGCGCGCCATGGGCGAAGGCGGGGCTGGAAAGATCGATCACCGCCTCGCCGACCGCCAGATCGGGACTGGCGATCACCAGCTTGGCATGGCCGGCACGCACGTTGCGCAAGCTGGCGCCGAGCCATCCGGGAACATGTTCGAGCATCTTCGTCTCCCTCGCCTCATCAACCCGCGAAGCGCGGGAACGCTCCGGCCGGCGATGGATTGGACCGGCATGAGGATCGCCACCTACAACGTGAACGGAGTGAACGGACGGCTGCCGGTGCTGCTGCGCTGGCTGGCGGAGGAAGCGCCGGATGTCGTATGCCTGCAGGAGCTGAAGGCGCCGCAGGACCGGTTCCCCGAGCAGGCGATCACGGACGCGGGCTATGGCGCGATCTGGCAGGGGCAGAAGAGCTGGAATGGCGTCGCCATCCTCGCGCGCGGGCAGGTGCCGGAGGAAACCCGGCGCGGGCTGCCCGGCGACCCCGACGACATCCAGAGCCGGTACATCGAGGCGGCGATCGACGGCGTGCTGGTGGCCGGGCTGTACCTGCCCAACGGCAACCCGAAGCCCGGCCCGAAGTTCGACTACAAGCTGGCGTGGATCGAGCGGCTGATCGACCATGCCGCCACGCTCGCGACGCTGGACGCGCCGGTGGTGCTGGCGGGCGACTACAACATCATGCCGACCGACCTTGACGTGTACAAACCCGAGCGGTGGCTGGACGACGCGCTGTTCGCGCCGGAGGCCCGCGCCGGTTTCGCCCGGCTGATCGATCAGGGATGGGTCGATGCGCTGCGGGCGCTGCATCCGGGCGAGACGATCTATACCTTCTGGGATTATTTCCGCCGCGCGTTCGATCGTGATGCCGGCCTGCGGATCGACCACCTGCTGCTCAACCCGCCCGCCGCCGTCCGGCTGGAAACCGCCGGGGTGGATCGCGCGGTCCGCGGGTGGGAGAAGAGCAGCGACCATGCACCGACGTGGATCACGCTGGGCACCAGACCGAAAAGGAGACGTCGCGCATGATCCGGCAGGCCAGCGAAACCCTCACAGTGCGCGCCGCGCGACCGGGATTGCATGATTTCACCGATCGCGTGGTGGACTGGGTGGCGCGGCAGGGCATGCACGAGGGGCTGCTTACCCTGTTCTGCCGCCACACCTCGGCCTCGCTGCTGATCCAGGAGAATGCAGCACCCGCCGCCCGCCGCGATCTGGAGGCCTACTTCGCGCGCATCGCCCCGGAAGGCCGGGGTTACGCGCATGACGACGAGGGACCGGACGACATGCCCGCCCACCTGCGCGCGGCACTGACGCAGGTTCACCTGTCAATCCCGCTGCGCGATGCCCGACTTGTGCTCGGCACGTGGCAGGGGATCTACCTGTTCGAGCACCGCCATGTGCCGACCGACCGCATGATCGCGGCCCACCTGATCGGGGTGTGAGGGGCGGATCAGTTGGGGTTGTCGGTCGTCCCGCCGGCCGCGCCGCCGCCGCCGGCACCGCCGACCTGGCCGATGTTGCCGAACAGCTCGCTGAAGAAGCCACGATTGCGGCCCAGCGTCGGCGTCTTGCCGCCCTCGGGGGAGATCTTTGCGACCTTTTCCAGCCCCGCCCGGTCCACCGCCACCACGTTGCCGGCGGCATCGAAGCGTACCGTCAGGATGGTCTGCGACACGGGCTTGGGGTTGCCGAAGGCGAACTGGCGGGTATCGCGCGACCCGTAATACCAGCTGCGATCGCCATCGAACTCACCCTCGAAGCTCGGCCGGCCCAGCGGCTTGGCCACCGAGTCGCGGTTGTCGATGCCAGGCTGCACGGTGTCGGTCAGCGTCGTATCGACGACATAACCCTTGTGGTCGCGGATACGGGCGCAGCCGGCGGTCATCGCCAGCGTGCCGCCCGCCAGCACGATCACGGCGGTGGCCCGCAGGCGGGAAGCTGAAACGCGCATCCGTGCAATCTCCTCAACGCGCCGGCCCCGGGCCGACACAAGGCCCGCGCAAACCCGTTGCATCGCAGGCCGGCCGCCTCAATATGCGCGGAGACCCTGCCGGCGCAAGCGCGGCGACCATCAGTCAGGACAAGCGCGCGTGTCGATCTTCCGCCGATTCTTCCAGGGCAGCGAAACCCGCGCGCCGTTGCGGCCGCTTTACGCCGCCATCGTGGCGCGGGGCCGCCAGCCCGAGTGGTATCGGCAGGGCGCCGTGCCGGACACGCTGGATGGCCGCTTCGACATGATCGCGGCGGTGCTGGCGCTGGTGCTGATCCGGCTGGAAGCGGCGGGCGACGCCTACCGCGCGCCCTCCACGCTGGTGACGGAGCTGTTCGTCGACGACATGGACGGGCAGCTGCGGCAGGCCGGCATCGGCGACATCGTGGTCGGCAAGCATATCGGCCGGATGATGGCGGCACTGGGCGGGCGCATCACCGCCTATCGCGAGGCGCTGGCCGGGAACGAGGATCTCGCCGCCGCGCTGGTGCGCAACCTCTATCGCGGGGAGGCGCCGGACGAGGCGGCGCTGGCGTTCACCACCGATCGACTGCGCGGGTTCCACGAGGCGCTGGCCGTCACGCCGGCGGAGGCGATCATCGCGGGGCAGCTGCCATGAGCGACATCGCCAACGAATTCGCCCGCCCCGCCCGGATCGACACGATCGGCGACGAGGACCATCTGATCGCGATCGAGGCGGATGAAACCGAGCGTGCGGCCCTCGCCCGCCGGTTCGATCTCGTCACGGTCGATCGGTTGACGGCCGAGGTGCACGTGCGTCGCGTGGGGCAGATCGTCCATGCCCACGGCATCGTGCGGGCCGGCGTGGTCCAGTCCTGCGTGGCCACCGGCGAGCCCCTGCCTGTCACGGTGTCCGCGCCGCTGCTCCTGCGCTTCGTGCCCGAGGCGGAGATGGCCGCGCAGGAGGAGATGGAGCTGGAGGCCGACGATTGCGACACGATCGGCTACGATGGCGCGGCGGTCGATCTGGGCGAGGCGGCGGCCGAGACGCTGTACCTCGCGCTCGATCCGTTCCCCCGCGCGCCGGACGCGGACCAGACGCTGAAGGCGGCCGGGGTGGTGGACGCGGAGGACGTCGGCCCGTTCGCCGCGCTGAAGAGCCTGCGCGACAAGCTGGGGAAATAGCCTAGCGCGACCGCCCCGGTCCGAGCAGCGCGATCAGCACCGGATCGCGCGTCGCCGCCGGATCGGCGCGGATCGCCGCTTCCTCCCGGCCGATCACGCGGAAGATGCCGTCCGCCGCCTGATTGGCGACGGTGCGGCCGAGTTCGAGATAATCGATCCCCGTTTCCTCGGCCACCGCCGCGCTCATCGCGCCGACCAGATCGTTGCGCAACAGGCCGGAGAGTTCGGGCACCATCGTCTCGACCACCTGCCCGCCGACGCGCTCGCGCAGCAGGCCGGTCGCCGCCTCCGGGCCGCCGCGCAGCACGCGCACGGCGTCGGCGGGGGAGAGGCTGCGCACCCCGTCCAGCACGATCGGGGCGGCACGCTCCGCCGCCTCGCCCGCCGCCGCGTTCAGCGCGAGGGCGACCCGGCGGCGCACGGCATCGCTGCGCATGAAGGTGTCGATCAGCCGGCTCATCCGGCCGCCGGCGATGCCGTTGCCCGCCCCCTGCGGCGGGGCGATGCGGGCGAGTTGCTCGTCATAGAAGCCGTTCGGCTGGAGCAGACGGGCAAAGGCACGTCGGGTGGAAAGCGTGAGCAGGCGGCGCACCCCCTCCTCCACGCTGTAGCCGGTCGGCCCGCCGACGCACGCGGCCAGCCCCGCAACGGGCATCAGGGCGGCCCAGCCGAGCAGGCGCCGTCGATCGATCATGCTGTTCATGCCGCATCCTTCACCGGCGCCGGATAACCCGCGATGAACGGGCTGCGGGCGTAACGGGCGCGCGGGCGGGGCGTTCCGCTCAGGCCGCGCGACGGGGGGCGGCGGCGGGCCACCGGGTCGGGTCCACCTCGGGCAGCGCGGCAAGCGCGGCGGCATCCACGCTCGTCGACAGGGTTTCACCACGGATCGTCACATCCTCCCAGCGCATCGCATGCAGTCGCTCCCCCACCCCGCCGATCCCCCCTTCGGCGACGACGAGATAGGCGATGCCGCCCCCGTCGCACCGCGCCATCGCGCCGACCGATCGGCCGACGCCGGTGCCGTCGCGATGCAGCACCGGGCGATCGATCAGGTTGCCGACCGGGAACAGCGTGGCGTCCGCCGCTGTGCTGCGCGCCTGTGCCTCCCTGGCCCCGGCGTCATAGCGCGCGACCCGGCCAAGCCAGCGCCAGATGCCGACGAGGTTGACGAGAGTGAGGAAGCCGTTGGCCAGCAGCAGGTTCTGTTGCCCCGTCGTCACCGCCACCGTGACCCACGCGATCGAGCCGACGGTGAAGACGACGAAGCCCCAGCCGGTCACGCGCGGGCCGAGATTCGACGCGGTCATGATCGCCGCGATCATCGTCGCGATCGGGGCGATCCAGCCGGCCAGCTCTTCCATCATCGCATCCTTCGTGGGCGGGACCGCGCGAGATCGCGCCGCGTATCGATGTCGGCTGGCTGGCGAGCGTTGTCGGTCAGCCAGCGGGTGCGACCCGCGATCAACCCGGCCAGTCCACGATCGCCGCGCAGCCTCGCCACCGTCGCGCGGTCCGGTCGCCGAAGCAGGACGGGGTGGCCCGGGCCGTCGCGCCCGCGCGGACGAACGGCGTCGTCGCCGGGGCGCAGCGAGCGGGCGAGGCGGCGGGGGAGCGCGGCCGGGATGGCGGGCATGTCGCCGAGGAAGACGAAGATCTCGCGCTCTATCGGCCACAGTGCCGCCAGCCCCGCTCTCAGGCTGGCCGAAACCCCCAAGGGATGATCGTGCGCGAACACGACGCTGGTGCGCGGCCCGCGGGCGATACGGGCGATGCGGGCGCGATCATGCCCCGCCACCACGATGATCCGTGCCGCGGGCGCGGCGCGGGCCGCCGCCAGCGCACGCGACAGGATCGGCCGGCCGCCGGCGTGGGCAAGCAGCTTGTTGCCGCCGACGAAACGCCGGGAACGGCCTGCGGCAAGAACGAGGACGACGCGCATTCGCCGGCAATAACATATTGGAATGAGACAAGAATATAAAAATAAAGGCGCCGTCACGGTTGTCCGTGACGACGCCTTCGCGACCCTCGGGTGAGGAACTCAGATCTTGTTGATGGCGCCCTTGACATCACCCTTGGCACCCTGCAGGTCGCCCTTGGCTTCCTGCGCATCGCCTTCGGCCTTCAGCTCTGGCTTGTCGAGTGCATCGCCGAGGGCGCGCTTGGCCTTGCCGATGGCTTCGTTGGCTGCACCGGCTGCCTTGTCCGCGAATTCGCCCATGTCGATCTCCTTGAGTGGGTGCCGGCGGCGGGGGGACACCGCCGGCGGGGGGAACAGGATCTAGAACCGGCGGCCCGGTCGGGAGTTCCGATGCTCGCCGGGTTACTTTTTGTTCACGCCCCGGCCGGGGTATCGAAAAGCGGGTCGCCCGCGCGCGCCCGAAGGGTTACTGCGGTGGCATGATACAGGAACTCGTCGAAATCCACGTCATCCCCGGCCACGAGGAGGCGTTCGTCGCCGCCGTCGCGGAGGCCAAACCATTGTTCCTCGCGGCCAAAGGCTGCCACGGCCTCTCGCTTCATCGCTCGGTCGAGGTGCAGGACCTGTACCGCCTGCTGGTGCAATGGGAGACGGTGGACGACCATATGGTCGGCTTCCGCAACTCGGACGGCTTCGCCGAGTGGCGGCGGCTGGCCGGGCCGCATTTCGCCCGGCCGCCGCATGTCGAGCATCTCGAGGCGGTGATCGCCTAGATCAGCCCGGCCAGCGGGCTGGATGGATCGGCATACATCCGCCGCCCCATCCGCCCCGCGCGATAGGCGAGCCGGCCGGCGGCCACCGCCGCCTTCATCGCCGCCGCCATCAGCAACGGATCGCGCGCCTCGGCGATGGCGGTGTTCATCAGCACGCCGTCACAACCCAGCTCCATCGCCACCGCCGCATCGGAGGCGGTGCCGACGCCGGCATCGACCAGCACCGGCACCCTGGCACCCTCCACGATCAGGCGGATCATCACCGGGTTCTGCAGCCCCAGCCCCGAGCCGATCGGTGCGCCCAGCGGCATGATCGCGACCGCGCCGGCATCCTCCAGCCGGCGCGTGGCGATCGGGTCGTCGGCGCAATAGACCATCGGCTCGAAGCCCTCTTTCGCAAGGATCTCGGTGGCGCGTAGCGTTTCCAGCATATCAGGGTAGAGCGTCTTGGCCTCGCCCAGCACCTCCAGCTTCACCAGTGTCCAGCCGCCGGCCTCGCGCGCCAGCCGCAGCGTGCGGATCGCCTCGTCGCCGGTGAAGCAGCCGGCCGTGTTGGGCAGATAGGTGATCTTCTTCGGGTCGATGAAGTCGGTCAGCATCGGCGCCTTGGGGTCGGCGATGTTGACCCGCCGCACCGCGACGGTGACGATCTCCGCCCCCGAGGCCGCGACGGCCGCGGCATTCTGCGCGAAATCCTTGTACTTGCCCGTGCCCACGATCAGCCGCGAGCGGAAGGTGCGGCCGGCCACCGTCCAGCTGTCGTCGTCCACCTTGGCCGCATGGTCGCCACCGCCCCCCGCGACCGGATGGTCGCCACCGCCGACGAAGTGGACGATCTCCAGCTCGTCGCCGTCCTCCACCTTCACGGTTGCCAGCGTGGAGCGCGGTACCACCTCCAGATTGCGTTCCACCGCCACCTTGGTAGGTTCCAGCCCCAGTTCGGCGGCGAGTTCGGCCAGCGTGATGCCCCCGGCCACGCGGCGATGCTCGCCGTTCACGTGGATGCTGATGGTGCCGTCGGTCGTCATGCCTGTCTCCAATCGCGTGGCGCCCCATTTAGGTGGCCGCACCCGCCCGGCCAACCGATTTGCGGGGGGCGGATTTGCGTGGACGCGCCACTTCGCCTAATCCGCCCGCTTTCCACAACATCCGACCCCACAACGGAGTGAACGGCGATGGCCGATACCGTCTTCGTGCTGAACGGCCCGAACCTGAACATGCTGGGCCTGCGCGAGCCGGAGATCTACGGCCACGACACGCTGGACGACATCGCCGACGAACTGCACGATCAGGCGCTGGCGCTGGGCCTGTCGATCGACATGCGCCAGTCCAATCACGAGGGCCATCTGATCGACTGGCTGCACGAGGCGAACGCACTGCCCGCGCGCGCCGTGTTGCTGAACGCCGGCGGCCTCACCCACACCTCCGTCTCGCTGCACGACGCGATCAAGAGCATCACCGTGCCGGTGATCGAGGTGCACCTGTCCAATCCGCACCGGCGGGAGGATTTTCGCCATCGCAGCTACATCGGCATGGCCGCGCACGGAACGATCGCGGGGTTCGGGAAATTGTCGTACGCGCTCGCGCTGGACGCGGCGGCACGGCTCTGACAACTAGCGCCACTACTTCAGGGAGGGTCAGCCATGACCGACACTAACAACGGCGCGATGCAGGTCGATCCCGCGCTCGTCCGCCAGCTTGCCGAACTGCTCGACGAAACCAACCTCACCGAGATCGAGGTGGAGGATGGCGACCGCCGCATCCGCGTGGCACGCAAGGCCGCTGCCGTGCAGGCGCCCGCCGCGACGCAGTACGCCCTCGCACCCGCCGCCCCTGCTCCGGTGATCGCGCCGACCCCGGCGGCGGCCCCGCCCGAGGTGGACGCCGCGGACCATCCCGGCACGGTGAAATCGCCGATGGTCGGCACGGTGTATCTGGCCGCCGAGCCGGGCGCCAAGCCGTTCTCGGCCATCGGCACGCAGGTGGCGGCCGGCGATACGCTGCTGATCGTGGAAGCGATGAAGGTGATGAACCCGATCCTCTCGCCCCGCGCCGGCACGGTGAAGGCGGTGCTGGTGGAGAACGGCCAGCCGGTCGAGTTCGACCAGCCGCTCGCGATCGTCGAGTAGGCAGGTGTCGTCCGACATCCGGCCCATCCGCAAGGTTTTGATCGCCAACCGGGGCGAGATCGCGCTGCGCATCCATCGCGCCTGTCACGAGATGGGCATCGAGACGGTCGCGGTCCATTCCACCGCCGACAGCGAGGCGATGCATGTGCGCCTCGCCGATCAGGCGGTATGCATCGGCCCACCGCCGGCGGCCGACAGCTATCTGAACATCCCGAACATCATTGCCGCCGCCGAGATCTCGGGCGCGGACGCGATCCATCCGGGCTACGGCTTCCTCAGCGAGAACGCGCGCTTCGCCGAGATCGTGGAGAGCCACAACCTCATCTGGATCGGCCCGAAGCCCGAGCATATCCGCACGATGGGCGACAAGATCGAGGCCAAGCTCACCGCCGGTCGGCTGGGCCTGCCGCTGGTGCCGGGGTCGGACGGCGCGCTGACCGATCTGGCCGAGGCCAAGGCGCTGGCGGCGCGGATCGGCTACCCGGTGCTCATCAAGGCGGCGTCAGGCGGCGGCGGGCGCGGCATGAAGGTGGTGCCGGAGGAGAGCCAGCTCGAAACGCTGATGGCGCAGGCCGGCAGCGAGGCGAAGTCCGCGTTCGGCGACGCGACCGTCTATATGGAGAAATATCTCGGTGACCCGCGCCACATCGAGTTCCAGGTGTTCGGCGACGGCAAGGGCAACGCGATCCATCTCGGCGAGCGCGACTGCTCGCTCCAGCGCCGTCACCAGAAAGTGCTGGAAGAGGCCCCCTCCCCGGTCATCTCGGCGGAACAGCGGATGCGCATGGGTGGCGTGGTGGCGAAGGCGATGGCCGACATGGGCTATCGCGGCGCCGGTACGATCGAGTTCCTCTACGAGAATGGCGAATTCTACTTCATCGAGATGAACACCCGCCTGCAGGTGGAGCATCCGGTGACCGAGGCGATCACCGGCCTTGATCTGGTGCGCGAGCAGATCCGTATCGCGGAGGGAAAACCGCTGACGCTGCGGCAGGAGGATGTCGAGTTTCGCGGCCACGCGATCGAGTGCCGCATCAACGCCGAGGATCCGCGCACCTTCGCCCCCTCACCGGGGCTGGTGAAGGGCTTCCACGCGCCAGGCGGAATGCACGTGCGGGTGGATAGCGGGTTGTACGCCGGCTACCGCGTGCCGCCTTATTACGACAGCATGATCGCCAAGCTGATCGTGTACGGCACCACCCGCGCGGGCGCGTTGCGCCGGCTGCGGCGGGCGCTTGAGGAGTTCGTGATCGAGGGGGTCAAGACCACGATCCCGCTGCATCAGGCGCTGCTCGACGACCCGGAATTCCAGTCCGGCGACTATACGATCAAGTGGCTGGAGGAATGGCTTGCCAAGCAGGACGCGGCGGACAAGGCCGCGGCGGAGACGGCGGCGTGAAGGCGACGATCTGGCACAACCCCAAATGCGGCACCTCTCGCAAGACGCTGGCGCTGCTGGAGGAGGCCGGCGCCGACGTAACGGTCGTGGAGTATCTGAAGACCCCGCCCGCCGCCGCGGCCCTCGCCGATCTCTACGCCCGCGCCAGCCTCACCCCGCGGGAGGGGCTGCGGGTGAGGGAACCGGCAGCCCGGCTGCTGATCGATACCGGGGCGAGCGATACCGACATCCTCGCCGCGATGGTGGCGGACCCGATCCTGATCGAGCGCCCGCTGGTGGAAACCGAACGCGGCGTGCGCCTGTGCCGCCCGCAGGAGCGGGTGAGCGAGATTCTGTGAGCCGGGCCGGGATCGTGCGTTGATTTGCCACACGCCGGCCGTAGATTGAGGCCGCGATGTCGATGCTGGATCCCGATCTGCTGCTGCGCGCCTATTCGGTAGGCGTGTTTCCGATGGCGGACGGCCGGGCCGCTCCCGAGATCTTCTGGGTAGAGCCTAAAAAGCGCGGCGTGCTCCCGCTCGACGGGTTCCGCCTGTCGCGCTCGCTCGCCAAGACGATCCGCTCGGAACGCTTCACCGTGACGGCTGACCGGGATTTCGCCGGCGTGGTCGCCCACTGCGCCGAGGCCACCGCCGATCGGCCCGATACGTGGATCAACGGCCAGATCGAGGCGGCCTATGCGGACCTTCACCGGCGCGGCCATGCCCACTCGATCGAATGCTGGCAGCACGGCGAGCTGGTCGGCGGGCTATACGGGGTGAAGCTGGGCGCGGCCTTCTTCGGCGAGAGCATGTTCAGCCGCACGCGCGATGCCTCCAAGGTGGCGCTGGCGTGGCTGGTGGCGCGGTTGAAGGCGGGCGGTTTCCGCCTGCTCGACTGCCAGTTCATCACCGAACACCTCGCCTCGCTGGGCGCGGTGGAGATCGGCCGGCAGGATTATGTCGCGTTGCTCGATTCGGCGCTGGGGGTGGGGCCTTCCTCGGCTGCCGAAGGCGGCGTCGGCCCCGCCGACTTCTTCGCGCTCGATCGCCTTGCCGCGCCAGGCGACACGGCCGAAACCGTATCCGGCCCCATATCGGGATGGCGCATCACGCAGCTCTTGGGCCAGACGTCGTAAAGCGGATTCTCGACGACGTTCAGGCCGGGCGACTCCTTGTAGAGCCAGCCCGAGAAGATCCGCCGCCACCTGTCATCCCGCCCGCGCACGTCCGTCTGTACGAAGGCGCCGGTCAGTTGCTCGGTCTCGTAGGGGGCGGTCGTCTCGCAGGCGCGCAGCCGCACGATCACGTCGCCGACCCGCACCGACTGGCCCGGCCGCAGGATGATGTTGCGCGCGACGCCGTTGCGCTTGTTGAGCAGGCCGAGCGTCGCGATGCGCTGGTTCATCGGCGTGGTGTCACGCGTCGGTGCCGGCTCGGTCGGGGTGTCGGCGCGGCGCGGCGCGGTGCGCGTGGCGGCGGCTTCCGGGCCGGGGGCGGCGGCCTCGGCGGTAAGCGCCTCCCCTTCGGGGACCGCCTGCAATGCCTGCGCCGCCTGCCAGCCGCCGACGCCCAGCAACGCCGCCAGCGCCACCGCCGCCAGCGCGCGGTTCATTTCGGCGTGGCCGGGGTGTCGCTGCCGCTCTTGTTGATGAACTGGCCGATCATGCCCATCAGGTCGATCGACCCCTGCGTATCGACGATCGTGTCGCCGGACTTGAGCGGGGCGGGATCGCCGCCGGGCGCCAAGGCGATGAAGGTGCTGCCGAGCAGCCCCTCGGACGTGATCGCCGCGCTGCTGTCCTTCGGCATCTTCAGCGTGGGGTCCAGCGCCAGCGTGACATCGACCTGAAAGCTCTGCGGATCGAGCTTCTGTTCCGCCACGGTGCCCACCTTCAGTCCGGCCACGCGCACATCGGTGCCGACGGCGACGCCGGATGCGTTGGGGAACAGCGCGGTCACGCGGATGGCATCGGCCGGGCCGCCGCCGCCGGTGCGATCCCACGCGAACCAGGCGAACCACGCCGCCAGCAGCACCACGAGCAGGCCGACCAGCGCCTCGACGACGTTTTCGCGAAACAGGTTCTTCACAGCGCGTCCGGGCTCCATGCCTCGTAATCGCCGGTGGCGGCGGCGCGGCGCCCGCCCTTCTCCAGCGCGCCGGCCGGGCGATAGGCCGTGGCCGTGCCCGTCTGGTTGGGCAGCGCGGGCTTCTCCCACACGCGCGCGGGCGGCAGCGACTGGTCGGGCAGCGCATCGACGGTGTTGTGCAGCCAGCCGTGCCACTCGGGCGGCACGCGGCTGGCGTCGTTGGCGCCGTTGTACATCACCCAGCGTCGACGGAAGCCGTTCTCCTCCTTCTTCGCCTCGAAGTAGAGGTTGCCGGCCGCATCGCGACCGACCTCGCGGCCGTTGCGGCGGCTGAACAGGCTGGTGCCGATGGTCGCGCCATCCCACCAGGTAAAGATGTTTTTCAGAAGGCCCATGCTTGGCCGCTTAGCCGGGATGGCGGGGTTTGCGCAACCGTGCAGGCGCGCCGTTCAGCCCGGCCAGCGCACGATATCGCCCGCCGCGATGCCGAGTTCGGCGGCGCGGCCTCCGGCGATCTCCAGCACGGCGGCCACGGGTTCGCCCGACTCGATCAGATCGAGCGAGTACGGCTTCGCGTCGGCGGCGATGCGGGCGATGCGACCATCGGCGCGGATGAAGATCAGATCGAGCGGGATGACGGTGTTGCGCATCCAGAACGAGGCCGGACGCGGCGGCGAGAACGGAAAGATCATGCCGCCATCGGGATCGAGCCGTTCACGGAACATCAGCCCATGCTCCTGCTCGCCCGGGGTGCGCGCGACCTCGATGGTGAAGCGCCGCTCGCCCTTGGCCGTGCGAATGAAGAGCGGCACGCGTGCGGCGATCGGCGCGGCGGCGGGCGAGGCCGGGCCGGGTGGCGGCGACGCAACGGTGCGCGCGGGCGCGTTGCAACCGGCCAGCAGCGCCAGCGCGACGACGGCCGGAAAACGAACGCGACTGCTCACGGTGCGGCCGACACGGCGACGGCCAGCGGCCCCTTGCGGCCGGCGGCGATGCGCGCCTGCAGCGGCTGCTCCGGTTCCAGTTCGTCGAGGCCGGCGCGGCGGACGGTTTCCATATGCACGAAGATATCCTGTCCCTCGCCCGGCCGCACGACGAAGCCGTAACCCTTGAGGCGGTTGAACCATTTGACCGTCACCGGCTCGAACGGGCCGGCATCGTCCAGCAGCCCGGTCGGATCGACCCTGTCGGCGGCGCGGCGGGCGACCAGATCGGGATCGGGGCCGGTGGCGGTGCTGAGATCGATCGCCAGCACGATGCGCGCCTGCAGCCCCCGTTCGCGGCGCAACGCCAGACATTCGAGCCGGGCGCCTTCGGGCAGGGTGCGGCGGCCATGCTCGCGCAGTACGGAGAAGTGGATCAGCACGTCGCCAGCCCCGCCCTCATCGACCATGAAGCCGAAACCGCGCGTCGCATCGAACCATTTCACCATACCGGCGACCGCGATGTCCGCGCCGGTGGCGTTATCGTCGGTGGGGGCCGTCGGCCGTTCGTACGAAGGATCGGCCGTGGCGACGTCGATCGTCACACCGGGACATTCCCCTTCGGTAACGCCGTCCGTCTTCATGCTGATCTGCCCACGCCCCCTCGATAATCGAGGCCAAGGCTAGCACGGGGCCGGCATGAAGCGAAATCAAAACCACGTCCCGTCGTCTTCATTAAGGGACATTTTACCATCGGTCTCCGCCGTCTCGTCCGGGATGTCGCCCGGCGCCATCTCGATGATTCGGCGCGCGATGGTGAAGTCATGGCCGGCGCGCAACATCGCGGCCAACGCCTTGCGGCGGCGATCGGGGTCGAGCGGGGCCGGCGCATGGGGGCCGATCCGGCGACGGCGGGCATAAGCGAGCGCGGTGGCGAGCGCGTCGTCGCCGGCCGTGGCGCGGGCCGGCGCGGCGTCGTCCGGCTCCACCCCGGCGGCCCGCAGCGCATCGCCCACCCGCCGCGGGCCGTAGCCCCGCCGGCTGAGCGCCGCGGCGCGCATCGTGGCGAACTGGCGATCGTCGACATAGCCATAGTCGGCGCAGCGCGCGATCAGCGGCTCCACCGGCGGCGCGCCCTCCCCGCCCCAGCCGCGCTCGCCCAGCTTGCGCAACAGATAGGCGCGCAGCTTCGCCCGGGTGGTGGCGTAGCGGCCGACATAGGCGAGCGCGAGCCGTTCCAGCCCCGCGCCGTCCAGCGGCGGGATGACGCGTTGCCGGTCGGGATCTGGGGGACGGCGGGGCATTCGTCATGTTTGTGCCACAGTCAGGCCGGAATTAGAACGAGGCTTGACCGCCACGGCGGCGATCTGGTTGAGACGGCGCGCCGTTTCCGCCGGGCCGATCGCCAGCGTTGCGTAAGGAAAACATCGTCGAACGCGACGTTGTAGAGGAGTTGCCCGGGTTGCTCGAGAAGGTTTCTGGCATATCGACGAGCGTCGACGCGGCTTCGTGCGCCACCCAACGGCCGGTCGCCACGCCGACGGCTGACAGCCTGCCGCGTCGTTTCTCGGATTTCGATACGCTCGGGCAGGCGCTGGACTATGCCGCCACGGGCGTGCGCGGGCTGAACTTCCACGATGCGCGCGGCACGCTGGCGCGCGCCTATCCGTATGCCACGTTGCGGGACGACGCGATCGCCAGCGCCCGCCGGCTGATCGCGCGCGGGCTGGTGCCCGGCGATCGCGTGGCGCTGGTGGCGGAGACGGGGGCGGAATTCGCCGCGTTGTTCTTCGGCGCGATCTATGCCGGCGTGTGGCCGGTGCCGCTGCCGCTGCCGACCAGCTTCGGCGGGCGCGACTCCTATATCGAGCAACTGAGCGTGCAGTTGCGCTCCGCCGACCCGAAGCTGCTGTTCTACCCCGCCGAACTTGCCGCGATGGCCGGCGACGCGGCGGCCGCCTGCGGTGTCGAGGGCGTTGCGTGGGAGGATTTCGCCCGCGAGGCCGCGCCCGAGGCGCCGCTGCCGCAGGCCGCGCCCGACGACATCGCCTACCTGCAATATTCGAGCGGCTCGACCCGTTTTCCCCACGGTGTCGCCGTCACGCATCTGGCGCTGCTCAACAATCTGGCGGCGCACTCGCACGGCATGGAGGTGATCGACAGCGATCGCTGCGTGTCGTGGCTGCCATGGTATCACGACATGGGGCTGGTCGGCTGCTTCCTCTCGCCGATCGCCAACCAGGTGTCGACCGACTACCTCAAGACCGAGGATTTCGCCCGCCGCCCGCTGGCCTGGCTGGACATGATCTCGCGCAACGAGGGCACCACCCTCAGTTACTCGCCCACGTTCGGCTACGATATCTGCGCGCGCCGCATGTCGAGCCAGACCAAGGCATCGGACCGCTTCGACCTGTCGCGCTGGCGGATCGCCGGCAACGGCGCGGACATGATCCGGCCGGACGTGATGCAATCGTTCGTCGACGCCTTCGCCGAGGCCGGGTTCAAGGCCGGCGCCTTCCTGCCCAGCTACGGCCTGGCCGAGGCGACGCTGGCCGTCTCGATCATGCCGCCGGGCGAGGGCATCGTGGTGGAACTGGTCGAGGAAACGCAGCTTTCGGGCGGCGCGGGCGCGGTCGGGCGACCGCAGCGATATCGCGCGATCGTCAACTGCGGCAAGCCCGCGCGCGACATGCGGATCGAGATCCGCGAGGAGGACGGCACCCCTCTGCCCGAGCGCGCGATCGGCAAATTGTGGTGCAGCGGCCCCTCGATCATGGAGGGTTATTTCAACGACCCGGAAGCGACCGCCGCCTGCATGGCCGACGGCTGGCTCGACACCGGCGACATGGCGTATCTGAGCGACGGCTACGTCTATATCGTCGGCCGCGCCAAGGACATGATCATCATCAACGGCAAGAATCACTGGCCGCAGGATATCGAGTGGGCGGTCGAGCAGTTGCCGGGCTTCAAGGCGGGCGACATCGCCGCCTTCGCCATCACCACCCCCGGCGGCGAGGAGACGCCGGCCGTGCTGGTGCAGTGCCGCACCTCCGATCAGGACGAACGATCGCGCCTGCGCGACCAGATCCGCGAGAAGGTACGCTCGATCACGGGCATGAACTGCGTGATCGAGCTGGTGCCCCCGCGCACGCTGCCGCGCACCAGCTCGGGCAAGCTCAGCCGCGCCAAGGCGCGCACCTTGTACCTGTCGGGCGAGATCCAGCCCTACGACATCGCCGCCTGACGGGGCGGGCGGCACGGCGCTCACGTCGCGCTTGCGCTCCGCCCGCCCCCCGGCTATGTGCGCCGCTCCCCGGAACACCGGAGGAGTGTAGCTCAGTTGGTAGAGCATCGGTCTCCAAAACCGAGGGCCGTGGGTTCGAGTCCCTCCACTCCTGCCAGTTTCTGATTACCGGCCGACGGGGAGACAGACGAGGTCGGGGCGGCCCAGCGCGGGTGCCGGCGGCCTCTTTGTTGTTGTTTGGAAGGGCGAGAGTGGCGAAGACATCTCCCGGCGAGTTCATGCGGCAGGTCGAGGCCGAGCGGAAGAAGGTCGCCTGGCCGACCCGCCGCGAAACCGTGACCACGGCCATCATGGTCGTGCTGATGACGGTGATCCTGGGCGTGTTCTTCTTCGGCGTGGATACGATCTTCAAGCAGATCGTCGCCGCCCTGCTCTCCCTCGTCGCCTAGGTCGGGATCGTCACATGTCGCGCTGGTACATCATCCACGCCTACTCGGGCTTCGAGAACAAGGTGAAGGAAGCGATCCTCGCCGATGCCACGCGGCTCGGGCTGGAGCAGCTCGTCGAGGCCGTCGAGGTGCCGACCGAAAAGGTCACGGAAGTCCGTCGCGGCAAGAAGATCACCTCCGACAAGAAGTTCTTTCCCGGCTACGTGCTGGCCAAGCTGTCGATGAACGACGACGTGTATCACCTCGTGAAGAACACGCCGAAGGTCACGGGTTTCCTCGGCAGCATGGGCAAGCCGCAAGCGATCAGCGAGTCGGAAGCCGCGCGCATCCTCTCCACCAAGGAGGAAGCCGCCACCGCCGCACCGAAGACGAAGATCAAGGTGGATTTCGAGATCGGCGATTCGGTCAAGGTGCTGGACGGCCCGTTCGCCAGCTTCAACGGCCTCGTCGAGGAGCTCGATTTCGATCGCAGCCGCGTCAAGGTGTCCGTCTCGATCTTCGGCCGCGCCACCCCGGTGGAGCTGGAGTTCGAGCAGGTCGAGCGCGCCAAATAAGAGTTTCCGGGCGACCGGGATGATCCGCGGGAGGCAGGCCACGGCCCGCCGCGAGCACCGCTAAGCCATAGGAGTGAAACATGGCGAAGAAGATTACGGGTTACATCAAGTTGCAGGTGCCGGCCGGCAAGGCCAATCCGTCGCCGCCGATCGGCCCGGCGCTGGGCCAGCGCGGCGTGAACATCATGGAATTCTGCAAGGCGTTCAACGCGCAGACCGGTGGTCAGGAAGTCGGCACGCCGCTGCCGACCGTCATCACCGTGTATGCCGACCGCTCCTTCTCGTTCGAGACGAAGACGCCGCCGGCAACGTACCTCATCAAGAAGGCCGCGAACCTGAAGTCGGGCTCCAAGGAGCCGGGCAAGGTGGTCGCCGGTCAGATCACGCGCGCGCAGCTCTCCGAGATCGCGACCGCGAAGATGAAGGATCTCAACGCCAACGACATCGATGCCGCCACGCGGATCATCGAAGGCTCGGCCCGCGCGATGGGCCTCGAAGTGGTGGAGGGCTGAACATGGCCAAGCAGAGCAAGAAGGCGAAGGCATTCGCCGCCGCGATCAACCCCGAGAAGCTGCATGGCGTCGATGAAGCCATCGCCCTCGCCAAGAGCAACGCCTCGGCCAAGTTCGACGAGACCATCGAGGTCGCGGTGAACCTGGGCGTCGACCCACGCCACGCCGACCAGATGGTCCGCGGCGTCGTCACGCTGCCCAAGGGCACCGGCAAGGACGTGCGCGTCGGCGTGTTCGCCCGTGGCGCCAAGGCCGACGAAGCCCGCGCGGCGGGTGCCGAAGTGGTCGGTGCCGAGGATCTGCTCGAAGCGGTGCAGAACGGCACCATCGATTTCGATCGCTGCATCGCGACGCCGGACATGATGGGTCTGGTCGGCCGCCTCGGCAAGGTGCTGGGTCCGAAGGGCCTGATGCCGAACCCGAAGCTGGGCACCGTGACGATGAACGTCGCCGCCGCCGTCGAGGCCGCCAAGGGCGGTCAGGTCGAGTATCGCGTCGAGAAGGCCGGCATCATCCATTCGGGCATCGGCAAGGCGTCGTTCCCGGCGGAAGATCTGCGCGCCAACTTCGATGCGCTGCTCGATGCGCTGACCAAGGCCAAGCCGTCGGGCGCCAAGGGCAAGTATGTCCGCAAGATCGCGGTCAGCTCCACCATGGGGCCGGGCCTGAAGATCGACGTGGCC
This sequence comes from Alterirhizorhabdus solaris, assembly GCF_007785815.1. GTDB lineage: Bacteria > Pseudomonadota > Alphaproteobacteria > Sphingomonadales > Sphingomonadaceae > Alterirhizorhabdus > Alterirhizorhabdus solaris. The sequence goes on from NZ_VNIM01000043.1 coordinate 30,075, forward strand.
GAACTGGCGATCGTCTGATTTCAAGAATTGCCGGCGGGGTCCGCCCCGCCGGCATGTTGCCGTCCGAGACTGCGGGTGGGCCTGTCGCCCTTAATCTCCCGCATATGACGGGGAAGCGTTTTTCCGGTTCGTCCTCCGGGGCGCCGGGTCTGCCAGCGGAACTCTCCGTTGCCGGGCAACCTTACCCCTCGGGCGGGCTGGTGGGCGGCGTATCGGCCCATCGGCTCAATCGCCACGGCGGATGTTCCGCCGCGGCATGTAAGGAGTGAGGCATGGATCGAGTTCAGAAGAACGATCTGGTCGCCACGCTGAAGAGCACCTTCTCCGAGACCAGCGTCGTGATCGTCACGCGCAACCTCGGCCTGACGGTCGCACAGTCCACTGTGCTCCGGACGAAGATGCGCGAAGCCGGCGCCAGCTATCGGGTATCGAAGAACAAGCTTGCCCGCATCGCCGCCGAAGGGACGACGTATACAGGTCTCAGCGACCTGCTCGTCGGCCCGACCGCGCTCAGCACGTCGTCCGATCCCGTCGCCCCTGCAAAGGTGATCGTGGATTTCGCGAAGACCAACGACAAGTTGGAAATCGTTGGCGGCATGATGGGCGATACGGTCCTCGACGTCGAGGGCGTGAAGGCGCTGGCACAGCTGCCGTCGCTTGATGAACTGCGTGCGAAGATCATCGGCCTCGTTCAGGCGCCGGCGACCAAGATCGCGCGGGTCATCCAGACGCCGGGCGGCAATATCGCCCGCGTCCTGGCCGCTTACGCGGAAAAGGACGGCGCATCGGCGGAAGCCGAAGCGGCCTGATCTTTCGATACCGAATACATCAACTGAAAATGGGCCGCTGGCCCGACACGGAGATTACCCATGGCAGACCTGCAGAAGCTCGTTGACGACCTTTCGGCCCTGACCGTTCTCGAAGCGGCCGATCTTTCCAAGCTGCTCGAAGAGAAGTGGGGCGTTTCGGCCGCCGCTGCCGTCGCCGCTCCCGCCGCCGGCGGTGGCGCTGCCGCTCCGGCTGCCGAAGAGCAGACCGAGTTCGACGTGATCCTCACCGGCGACGGTGGCAAGAAGATCAACGTCATCAAGGAAGTCCGCGCCATCACCGGCCTGGGCCTGACCGAAGCCAAGACGCTGGTGGAGTCCGCTCCGAAGGCCGTCAAGGAAGGCGTGAACAAGGACGAGGCGACCAAGCTGAAGGCTCAGCTGGAAGCCGCCGGCGCGACCGTCGAGCTGAAGTAAGCTCCACGTTCCGACGTGAGACGAGGGGCGGTCCGGCAACGGGCCGCCCCTTTTCATTTGCGCTCAGGCCGGGCGGAATGCCTGCGCCCGTTCGAACACCGCCTCGAACATCTCGGTCGTCAGCACCCGCGTGTTCTGGTTGTAGCGCGAACAGTGGTAGCTATCGATCAGCGTCATCCCCGAGGGCATGACATGCTCGGCCAGATGGCCGAACCGCGCCTTGGGCAGCCGCCCGCCGAGCGCCTTCACCGTCGACTGGTGGGCGATCGCGCCCAGCGCCACCACCACCTTCAGGTTCGGCAGCGCCTCGATGTTCGGCGTCAGATACTCGCGGCAGGTCTTGATCTCCAGCGGCGTCGGCTTGTTCTGCGGCGGCACGCAGCGCACGGCATTGATGATGATCGCGCCGGTCAGCCGCAGTCCGTCGTCCGGCCGGGCCAGGAACTCCCCCTCGGCTAGCCCGAACTTGATGAGCGTCTCGTACAGCAGCACGCCCGCGAAATCGCCGGTGAACGGCCGGCCGGTGCGGTTCGCGCCCTGAAGGCCGGGGGCGAGGCCGACGATCGCCAGCCATGCATCGGGATCACCGAAGGCGGGTACGGGCGCGTTGAACCAGCCGGGATGCGCGGCGCGCTGCACCTCGCGGAATTCGGCAAGGCGCGGGCAGAGCGGGCAGTCTCGCGATGGCTCGAGGGCGCCCGTGCGGGCGGGCGGATCGATGGTCGGGGTGGTGCTGGTCATGGCGTGGCCTTAAGGGGCGTCGGGCCGACAGGAAAGCCGCCACCATGCCCTCCCCCCGATATGCGATCGCGCTCGGATCGAACCGGCGCCACGGCCGGCACGGCGCGCCCGCCGGGGTGATCGCCGCCGCGCTTGTCGTGATGGCGGCCGAGGGGCTGGCGATCGCGCGCGTCTCGCCGGTGATCCATACCGCCGCGCTGGGGCCGGCGGGACGCGGCTTCGCCAATGCGGTGGCGATCGTGGCGACACCGCTCGCGCCGCCGACGCTGCTGGCGCTGCTCAAGGCGATCGAGCGGCGGTTCGGCAGGCGGCCGGGTCGGCGCTGGGGCGCGCGCGTGCTCGACCTCGATATCGTGCTGTGGTCCGGCGGGATCTGGCCGCCCGGCCCGCCCCGCCC
>NZ_VNIM01000044.1 GCF_007785815.1 Alterirhizorhabdus solaris
GGTCGGGGCTCCGGGGGCTGCGTCGGACGGGCTCCAAGCGAGGGCGCGCCGCCGAGCAGCTCGGAAATGCGGCGCTCGATCTTGCGCTCCCAGCGCTCGCCACCGACGTCCGTGTGGATCATCCGGGCCAGGTGGGAAGGATGCTTCAGCGCCGACTTGTTGCCGGAGATCGACGGCCGCTTGAGGTCGAATGGCGCCCCCGCCGCGTTGAAGGCGAACATGGCGTTCCCCTTTTCGCCGAACTCCACGAAGACGCGGCCGCCCATCCGCATGATGAACGCGTTGTTGCGGGCTGTGCCGGCGTCGTCGAGGCGCAGCAGCCGTCCGGCCATCGCCTTGCGCAGCGCCCGGAAGTCGGGCGTCGGGTTCCGGTATGCCGCCTCGCCGAGCGCGAAGTGCATGTCGTCGATCCGGTCGACATAGCCCTTCCAGAAGGCAACCCGGCGCTGGTCGTTCAGGCGGTCTTCGGAGAGGAGCGAGAAGAACTTCTCGATGAGCGACAGCTTCAGCCACGAGGAGACCATCTGGCGCGCGGCGTCGCCGACGCCGGTCCAAAGCGTGTCGTTCCTCTCGAGCCACGGGTTGCCCCAGCGCGCGACGGAGAGGTCGCGCAGCACCGGGTCGACCTCGACGGCGGCACACCTCGCGTACCGGTCCAGCACCCGCGCCAGCGCGCTATCCGCGAGCAGGTCGTGTCCGGTGATCAACTCGACGACCCGCGGCATCACCCGCCTGAGCCGCGCGTCGTCGTAGGCCACGGCGGCGTCGATCTGCGCGTCGAAGATCCGGCGCATCAGCCACGACGAGTCGCCGACCCCGAGATCGCGCCTCAATGGCTCGAGCACCTCCTCATCGCCTTCCAGAAGAGCGGACCCATACCGGTCGCACGGCGCCTCCCCGAGCAGGTTCGGGTGCCCGTCGATCGTCGCTAGCCAGTCCGGCGGACTGCCCTGGCGCTCGAGCATCGGAAGGTTGTCGTTGAGGTACTCGCGCAGCATCGTCCAGTTGCGACGTCCCGCCTCGACCGCGTCGGCCGGGTCGTAGCGCACATAGCCATCAAGAAGTCCGCGCCAGCACCTGCGGTAGGGACGCCGGAGATCGCGGAAACCATCGACCTCATGGATCAGGTTCGGAAACCTGTCAGGATCCTCGATGAGAGACGACGCCTGCGGATCGCGCAGCGTGGTGCCCCAGCATACGAGGCGTGCCGCCTTCACGTCGGGAAGCCTGCCGGTCTCCCTGAACCTGGAGACCTGCTCGCGTAGGCGGTCCGGGGCTGCACCCGAGCCGGACCCGGCTCCGCCGAGCATCGCCCTCAGCTGGCGGACCTCCGCCCTCAATCTCGAGAGGTCGGGCTCTGGCACATTGCGAAGGGCCGCGTCCCCGAACGAGCGCATGCGCTCGCCGAGCCGTATCGCGCGGGGGCTCAGAGGGCGCATGCGCCGAACTCCCCGTCGTACGCTGCCACGGCCGGGGCGGTCGGCTCCTCGACGCCGAAGAACTCGAGCCGGAGCTCGATGCGGCGGCTGGCATCGAGGGACTCCCTGGCGGAATTGGACGAATAGCCCCCGACCAGGAAGAGCCTCCTGATCTCCTCCAGCTCCGACCGGCTCATCACGCGCTCGCCCGCGCCTGGCGCAGTCATGAGCGCGCAGAGCACCCGCTGGCTGCGCTGAAGGCTCAGGTTGAGGTTGTAGAGGTAGCTACCCCGCCGGTCGGTGAAGCCCTCCACGACGATTCGCTTGAGCCAGCGGCGGCCCGCGGCGTCGCGCGCGATCGCGAGGACCTCGGGTACGAAGGCGCGCAGCAGACGCTCCTGGTCAGGGCTCAGCGTGTGGCTGGACGTGTTGAACCTGGCGCGATCGCCGAAGTCGATGACCGCGCGGTTGCGGTCGACGCGGACGCCGGGTTGCCGATCCGCCGCCTTCTGTATGCGGCCCAGGAGCCGCTCGATCGCCTGCTGGCGCTGGCTCTCGAGTCGCTCCTGCTCCGTGATCGTCCGGGTGACCGCTAGGAGGGCGACGCTCATGACGAGCAGGAAAAGGACCATCAGAGCCGTCATCAGATCGGCGAACGAGATCCAGAAGGGCTTCTCGCCGTCGTCGCGACCCCGGTGGGCGACACTGATGCGCTGTCCGAACATTCAGCTCACGCCACCTTCCGCGTTCCCACCGGTAGCGCGAACTCCAGTTCCTGGATCGCCTCCTTCAGCAGGCCAGTGGCCTGGCTGAGCTCCTGGTGGAACTGGCGGTTGGCCTCGACGACGGTCCCCCGCATGCCGTCGGAGAACCTCTCGTGCGAGGTCGCGATGACCTGGGCCACCTCGTCCAGGAAGCCGTCCGCCTCCTGCTGGGCGGACGCGAGCCTCTGCGCCGCGCCCTCGATGCGCGACAGCACGTCGGCGGTCAGCGACGCCTCGCGTGACGCGACCTCCACCGTCTGCCTCAAGCCCTCCAGCATCGTGGCGACGGCATCGCGCGCGCTGCGGTAGTCGGTGACCACCGAGTCCAGGCTGCGGGCGGCGCCGGCGACGCTACCGGCGGCATCGGTCAGCCCGGTGGTGACCGCCGCCATGCGCGAGAAGCCGTCAGCGGCCTCGCGGCCCGAGGCCTCGAACCTTCCCGCGGCCGCCAGCAGGGTATCCGCGCCACCGTTCAGTCTCGCGAAGGCGTTCGCGGTCGTGGCCTCGATCCGGGAGACCATCTCACGCACCGCGTCCAGCATGCCGTCCACGTTGTTCGTCAGGGCGCCCACGCTCTCGCCCATCCCGCCCACGTGGCGCGCGGTGTCGGCCGACCGGCGGTCGTCCTCCTCCGTCTGGCGGCGCGAGCGCTCGTCCGCCTGGCGCTCGACGCCGGCGACCGCCTCGGCCAGCCTCCGGCCGAGCTCGCCGAGCATCTCCTCCAGCCTCGCGCGCGTCTCGTCCTGCGCGGCACCCTGGCCGGCCCGCATCTCGCCGAGCGCGGTGCGCAGCTCTTCGGTGATGGAGGCCTGCCTGCTCTCGGCCGACTGCACCGCCTCGAGCAGCTTGGCGGCCATGGCGTCGGTGGCGCGGGTGCCAGCGGTCTCCATGTTCGAGGTGAGCTCCTGGAGCCGGTCGACGGCGGTCTGCATCGCCTCCACCGTGCGCTGCTGCATGTCACCGATGCCCGACAGCTGCCCGCCGAACATGCCCTCGAGCCGGTCGCTGAAGCTCGCTAGCACGTCGGTCAGCAGGTGCGTGACCGCGGAGGACTGGTCCTGGCTGACCTGCCCGACGGCGCCTGCGATCTGGTCGAGCGGCTCCTTCAGTGCGGTCGTTAGCGCACTGGCTATCGAGCTGCCCAACTCGCCCGACCGCTCGTTCGTGGCCGCGATCTGCCGCTCCGCCAGGTCGGTGAGGATCTCCTTCAGGTCCGCGACGAGCGCGTCCTTGAGGATGCGCGTCTGCGCCGCGGACTCCTCGGACGAAGACACGAGGCGGGCGAGATACTCCTCACCAGCGCCAGCCTCATAGGTCGCGTCGACGCCGTGGTTCAACCGCGCGAGCTTCCCGTAGAGACCGTTCAGGCGGTACTTCTCCACGACGGTGGCGAGGATGGCGAGCAGGATCGCGAACGCAGACACCGTGAACGCCTCGCTCACGCCATTGAGAAGCGAGGTGAGACTGTGGCGAACGACGCCCGCGTCCTCCGAGATCTCGAAAGCCCGGAGACCCTTGAGCAAACCGAAGAACGTGCCGATGATCCCGATGCCGGTGAAGATGCCCGGCAGGTGCTTGAAGAACTCGGCGTGCACCCGGTTGTCGATCACGGCGTGCGGCGACAGGTACATCTCCGAGGGCACCGTCGAGCGCACCGCCACCTCGACCAGCTCGCCGGTCGCGGGGTCGAGCGCCTTCTGCGCATGGAGGGTCTCCCGGTACTCCTGCCAGATCTTCGCCAGTGGGACGTCGGCCGCGAAGCACGGGGTCAGGTCCCGCCCGCCGGCCGCGTGCGCCGCCTCCACCTTGCGGGCCACGTCGTCGAGGGTGGCGCCAAGATGGTTCGCCGGCAGCAGGAAGTAGCGCACGAACCCGACGGCGAAGCCGATCAGGAAGATGGCGACCAAGATCGGTACGATCGGAACATCCGAGAACATCATCTAGCGTCAATCCCCCCGGCGACGCCCCCCGGCGCCACTCCGTCCGGAGAAGACGACCCGGATGTCGGCATGCTGCTACAAGATCGCCGGCGTTTCAAAGACTAACCGCTGGCCACTTGTGAGAATGTACTACCCCCAAGGCCGAAGGCTATGGAATTCGGCCGGTAAATAGGACAGCATCGTCAGCGAGGGGGCTGTCATGGAAGGTTCGGGAGGCTGGCTCGCGCGAGTCGCGAGGCGCTTCGGCGCTATGCTGGGCGGACACGACGCCGTCGACGACGGCCAGTCCGCCGACGCCCGCTTCGCCGCGCCGCCTGCGCCGCCGACGCATTCCGAGGAACGGCCCTCCGCAGAGGTCGCCGGGCATCCCGGCGTACGCGCGGACGCCAGCGGTCGCTACGTCTCCGGCGGTTACTCGTTCTCCACCCTCGCGCAGGCGATCGACCACGAGCGCAGGCGTCAAACGCCCGCGGCACCGGCCCCGGCGTCGCCGGTCGCCGCGCCTGCGGCCCAGGGGAGGGCGACGCCACGCTGGATCCCCGCTCCCGAGACGATCTCGGCGGGCGGAAGGTCGTTCACCGCGGACATGGTCTACCATGGCACGCCGCTCCGCTACGATCCGCGACACGACCAGTCCCGGATAGACCCCACGCTGCGCGTCGATCCGCGGGGCGACCCCTACGGCACCACGCTCGACTACTGGCCGTCCTACCAGGGTCTCGATCCGCGCGCGCGGGCGACCTACATCTCCTGGCTCGAAGGCGGCCGCGACGACCGGGCCATCCCCGTCGGCTACGTCTTCGTGTTCTTCTACGGCCTGGAGCAGCGCCTGCTGCTCGACGACTCGAGGGACGAGGCCCCACCGATCCTGGCGGAGACCCGCCGGCTCCTTGCGCTCCACGGCGACAACCACTCGTTCCGATCCTACGCGGGCAGGCTGCTGGCGCTGTCCGCCCTCTACGAGGACCAGGACGACGCGCCGCCGACCGCGGCATGCGCCCAGAACTACGACCTTGAGATCCCGCTCGACGTACGCGTGCGCCTCGGGCGCAGGCTCCGCGACGGAAAGGCCTTCGACGCCGACGATGCGCTGCGCTGGGTCCTGGCGCTCCCGGACGTCTACCTGCGTACGCCCGGCCAGCGATGCTTCGAGGAGCTGCGGGCACTGTGGTCGCTGCGGTTTGCGGCGCGCTATCCCGAGGGCCTCACGATCCGGCGACCCAGGGCCACGCTCAAGCACGAGTACCGGGCCGCGAGCGGCAAGTTCACCGCCAGCCTGGACGTCGGCGAGCTGCCCGACGTGTCGGGGACCATGGGCGTCCTCGGGCCGCTACGGGCACTGCTGGAACTCTGCATGGAGGACCTCTCCCAGTTCAGCCGCCTGCTCGGACGCGAACCCGAAGCGCGCGGCATGCTCCGCGCCGACCTCCTGCTGCCGGCCGAGCTGCGCGAGGGCAGCGCCCGCCTGACCTCGTGCCGCGAGAAGCTCGCCGTGATCGTGTCGGGAACCAGTCGCGGCGTGCTGACGGCCGCCGAGCTGGCGCGGATGCTGGACATCGAGCCGGAACCCGGGGCCGACAAGCTGTCCGCCAGTCTGGTCAGGCAGATCGTCACCGCCCTCGACGCGCTCCACCATGGGTGCGAACCGGACCGCCGGTACGGCCCAGGCTCGAGCCTCCGCGCCCAAGCGCCAGTCGCGCTCTTCGCCATGCAGGGAGGCGGACCCGTGGATCACGAGCGCCCCGCGTACGCCGCCGCGCGGACGATGGTCGAGATCGGCATGCTGGCGGCCGCCTCCGACGGCGAGGTGGTCGATGCGGAACTCGACACGGTCGAGCGCCGGCTCCGCTCGCTGCCCGACCTGTCGGAGCACGAGGTGGCGCGCCTCATGGCGTGCGGTCGCGCGCTCGCCGCGGACCCGCCAAAGGTCCGCTCGGCGCTGAAGCGCCTTGCCGAGGTGGCGCCCGGACAGCGCGTGGCGCTGGCGGCGTCCGCGGTCGAGGCGGTGCTCGCGGACGGAACGGTGCAGCCGGACGAGGTCAAGTTCCTCGAGGCCCTCCATGCGGCGCTCGGCCTGCCGGCCGCGGCGCTCTACGCCTCGCTCCACCGCGGCGCCGAGGACGCGGGTCCGGTGACGGTTTCCACCGGTGGCGCCGAGCGGCTCGTGCCCATCCCTCCGGAGCGGCCGGCAGGCGCCGTCCCCATCGACGCCGCCAGGCTCGAGCGTATCCGGGGCGAGACGACGCGCGTGTCGGCGCTGCTGGCGACGATCTTCGTGGAGGACGAGCCGGAGGCGCAGCAGCAGGCCGCACGCGCTCCAGCCGAGGCGGGTGCAATCGACGGTCTCGACGCTCCGCACTCGAAGCTGCTGCTCGCGCTCCTCGCCGGTCCGCTCGGTAGGGACGACTTCGATGCGGCGGCAACCGCTCTGCGGCTGATGCCGGACGGGGCGATCGAGACGATCAACGAGTGGGGCTTCGACCGCTTCGGCGAGCCGGTCCTCGACGATGACGACGCGGTCCGGGTGTCGCCCGACGTCATCGATCAGCTAGAATCCCTGGGAGCCTCAGCTTGAGTTCAATCCGCCGCAAGGACCGCGACCTGATCCTGCAGGCGCTATCGGCCGGCGTCGTCCCGCGCGTCGGGCTGCGCCACATCCAGGTCGGCCGCTCCCGCGAGGTCGAGGCGCTGGTGCGCGACATCGACCGGATCGCCGATACCGGCTCATCGATGCGCTTCGTCATCGGCGAGTACGGCGCGGGCAAGACCTTCTTCCTCAACCTCGTGCGCCTGATCGCGCTCGAGCGGAAGTGCGTCACAGTCCACGCAGACTTGGCGCCCGACCGGCGCGTCCACGCCACCGGCGGGCAGGCGAGGGGGCTCTACGCGGAGGCGGTCCGCAACATGGCGACGCGGACGCGGCCGGAGGGCGGCGCGCTGCCGAGCGTCGTCGAGCGCTTCGTCACCGAGTGCGTGCGCGAGGCCGAGGCGGCCGGCAGCCCGGTCGAGCGCACCATCGACCGCCGCCTCGCGCCGCTCCTCGACATGCTCGGCGGCCACGACTTCGCCGCCGTGCTGAAGGCGTACTGGCGGGGACACGAGGACGGCGACGACGCGCTCAAGTCGTCCGCGCTCCGCTGGCTCCGCGCGGAGTACGCCACCAAGACCGAGGCGCGGCAGGCGCTGCCGGTGCGCAGCATCATCGACGACTCCGACGTCTACGACACCTTCAAGCTGCTCTCGGGCTTCGTGCGCATCGCGGGTTACGCCGGCATGCTCGTGGTGTTCGACGAGATGGTGAACCTCTACAAGCTGCAGAGCTCGCAGGCGCGCAACCAGAACTACGAGCAGATCCTGCGGATGCTCAACGACGTCCTGCAGGGGAACGTGGAGGGCCTCGGCTTCGTGTTCGGGGGCACGCCCGACTTCCTGCTCGACAGCCGCCGCGGCCTCTACAGCTACCACGCGCTGCAGTCGCGGCTAGCCGAGAACAGCTTCGCCACCGATGGACGGGTGGACATGAGCGGACCGGTGCTCCGGCTGCAGAGCCTGTCGCCTGAGGACCTTCTGATCCTTCTTTCGAACATCCGCGCCGTCTTCGCGCTCGACGATCCGGCGGCCCACCTCGTGCCCGACGAGGCGCTGACGGCATTCATGGAGCACTGCAACCGGCGGATCGGAGAGGCCTACTTCCGGACGCCCCGCAACACGATCAAGGCCTTCGTGCAGTTCCTGTCGGTGCTCGAGCAGAACCCCGAGACGGACTGGCGCGAACTGCTCGGCGGGGTGGCGCCCGAGGCCGAGGAGGATGCCAGCGACGAGGAGGCGGACGACGAGCTTGTCGACCTCCGGATCTGAGGCCACGTCCTTCGACCGGCTCCATCGGGAGGTCCGGCGGTGGATCCGCGAGCAGGGCTGGACGGGGCTGCGCGACATCCAGGACCAGGCGACCCGGACCATCCTCGGCTCGGGTTCGGACGTAGTGATTATGGCGGCGACCGCGTCGGGCAAGACCGAGGCGGCATTCCTGCCGCTGCTCACGCAGGCGGCGGAGGCGGGGCCCGGCGGGCTGCGCGTGCTGTACGTCAGTCCGCTGAAGGCCCTGATCAACGACCAGCATAGGCGCCTGGAGCTGCTCTGCGAGCGTCTGGAGTTGCCCCTGACGCGCTGGCACGGCGATGCCCCGGCCGGCGCCAAGAGGCGGCTGCTCGGCCGGCCGGAGGGCGTCGCCCTGATCACGCCGGAGTCGATCGAGGCGCTGCTGCTGCGGAGGCCGGCGGAGGCCGCGCACCTGTTCCGGGGACTGCAGTCGATCGTCATCGACGAGCTGCACGCGTTCCTGAAGGGCCCGCGCGGCCTCCACCTCGCGTCGCTGCTGCGAAGGGTGGACCGGCTGTGCGACTCGCGGCCCCGCCGGGTCGGCCTGTCCGCGACGCTCGGCGACGAGACGTCGGGCAAGCGCTGGCTCGACCCCGCCCGGCCGGACGCGGCGGTCGTGCTCCGGTCCGAGGCGAAGGGTCCAGGCCTCAAGCTGCAGATCCGCGGCTATGCCGAGCCGCCCGACGCGGACGGGATCGACGAGCTGGCGGAGGACGGCGCCCAGGATGCGCTCAGCCGGATCGCCGACCACCTCTACGGCCACCTGCGAGGGTCCAACAACCTCGTCTTCGGCGGCTCGCGCCGGACCGTCGAGGCGCTGGCCGACCGGCTGCGCCAGCGCTGCGTCCGGAACGGCGTGCCGGAGGAGTTCTTCCCGCACCACGGGAGCCTCTCCAAGGAGCTGCGCGAGACGCTGGAGCTGCGGCTGAAGGCCGGTGACTTGCCGACGACGGCCGTGGCCACCACGACGCTGGAGCTCGGGATCGACCTCGGGAGCGTCGCCTCCGTCGCGCAGATCGGGGCGCCCAAGTCGCTCGCGAGCCTGAAGCAGCGGCTCGGCCGAAGTGGGAGGCGGGGCGAACCAGCCGTGCTGCGCATCTACGTCCGCGAGAAGCACCTGGCCGCCGACTCCGACCCGCTCGACCAGCTGCGGCTGGGGACGGTACGGGCGGTCGCGGCCGTGCGGCTCCTGCTCGAGGGATTCGTGGAGCCCGCCACTCTGGACCCGTCCCTCGCGACAGTCGCGCTGCACCAGACGCTCTCGACCATAGCGTCCGCCGGCGGAATCCGCCCTGCCGCCGCGCACCGTGCGATCTGCGGACGCGACAGCTACCTGAGGATGGAGCCCGGCGACTACGCCGACCTGCTTCGCGGCGTCGGACGGCAGGGTGTGGACCTGCTGGAGCAGTCGTCGGACGGGCTGCTGATGCTCGGCCCCGCCGGCGAGCGGATGACGGAGGGACGGGACTTCTACGCGGTGTTCCAGACCGACGAGGAGTGGCGGCTGGTCTCCAGCGGCCGCACCCTTGGAACGGTGCCGATCTCCAACGTGCTCGGGATCGGATCGCTGGTCGGCTTCGCCGGCCGGCGCTGGCGCGTCGAGGCCGTCGACGACCGCGCCAAGGTGCTGGAGGTGCTGCCGCACCGCTCCGGGCGCCTACCCAAGTTCGATCCCGTGACCGGCGAGGCGGTGCATGGCCGGCTGTCGAAGATGATGCGCTGTGTCCTCGAGGACGCGGAGGAGCCCAGCTACGCAGATCCGCAAGCACGGGCCTTCCTGGCGGAAGCACGCTCGGCATACCGCCGGCTCGGCGTGGACACCCGGAGCGTGGTCGAGGCCGGCGGCGACGCCTACCTCATGACCTGGGCCGGGACCGCCGTGAACGATCTCCTTGCGATCCTCGTGCAGGCCGCCGGCGTGGAGTGCGAGGCGAACGACGTCGGGATCATCGCGGTCGAGTGCGGCGCCGACGAGCTCGTCCGCCTGCTCGCCTCCGTCATTGAGTTCCCGTCGGTGGAGAGCCTTTCCGGATTCGTCGAGAACCTCCGCTCGGCGAAGCTGGATGAGTTCGTCGACGAGAACCTGCTTCGACGGCTTTGGGCAGCCCGTAATGTTCCGGTACGGCAGGAGGCAATTACGGTCCTTGCTGAGGCACTCGAGCGCGTTTGAAGGCGGCGTCGGAGCCCGGGCGGTCTCGACCTCTGACCGGTGAGACCGGCGGTGGCCCGCCATGAACTCGTCGACATAAGGAATATGCCATTGCAGCCATGACCGCCCCGGTCGATGCCAGAAGGCGGGCTTCCCGGCAGATGACGTGCGCACGAAACTCGCCCATATATAAGCTGCGGCAAACCCAAGTTGTACGTTCGGGAGAACATCGCCACGAGGTAGGCTACAGGCGCTTCTTTCTCGCGGAGGCAATCGGCAAGTACTTCGACGCCGATACCAAGATGCGCCATCGCCTCTACGCTGCGGCGCTCCAGCTGTTTGCACCCATGCTGACGAACGTCGCTCGCAAGGCGTTCGACCACTGGCGCGACCGACGCGTCATCGCCCGACGGTCAAGTGGCGGATCGACCCAACACGACACGCCGGCGTCCGAAGAAAGCCGCCGATCCAAAGACCGAGAGCGACCTGAAGGCCGATAGGAGGTGACTATCAAGAGGTTGACGAGCGGAAGCCCGTCGAAGACATCGGATGGCATGAGCGATGAACTCACGCGCTATCTCGCTGCCTTCACGAAACAGGCGCAGATTGCTGGACTTCCCGTGCGTCGCCCAGGCAGGAACTGGTCGCCCTTGGAGCCGCTCGACCGGAGATCACATGTCAGTCTCAGCGTTACGCGGCACCGCATCCAAGTGAACCTCAACAACGAGGACGACGACGCCGGAACGAAACTCGCTAGGCTGCATGCTGACCGGTTCGCTATCGAGGAGGAGGTTGGAGAGACGCTCCTGTGGGAGAAAAAGGCCGGCCAAAGAAAAAGCGCCGTCCGCGCGGCGTTGATGGCTGGCTATGCAGATCGGAACTGGGACAGTCAGCACGCGTGGGCTATCGGAATGATGAGGCATTTTCAGCGAAGCTTTGGAATACGCCTCGACTAATCGCGACTGTTGATCGCGACTTAGGGGATCCGGAACACGGTCAAGCTTGGCAGAGCGCCGACCTTAGGCTCCAGAGTTCAACATGTTTAAGGAAGACAATCATCACGCTTCACTCACCAGGGACGGTGAACGACATTGGATCAGCTAATTGGAAGTCCTGCCCATTCGGTGAGCTGCTGATCCTGCCTTAGTCTAAGACGGCGCCAAGTCAGCCCGTCGAATATCGCGTCGCGGGTAGCGGTCATCTCGACGGGCAGCGCGGCCCCGGCTTCGCACGCGAACCGAGCAGCTAGCGCTTCATTGCTCATCCAGGCGTTGTCCCACCAAGTGATAATCGCGGTCCGCGCGGCGGCTAGCGCGTTCGCACTGGGCAGGAGGTCGCGCTTCTCCCGCTGATTGAGCGTTCGGTGCGACGGCATGAGGTTCCAGAGGTCACCGCAGGGCCACGCCGACCAAGGCAGGCAATGATCAATGTCGAGCGTCGTATCTGACAGCGGCCGGTCCGACCAAACGCAGTGCAGGCGTTCTCCCCGCCGGAGCCTGTCGACTGCTATATCGCGCGCAACCGACACATCACGTCGAGGTTCTATCCAGGCCAGGGCCGCCTCAAGTTCGCCTGGAACCGTGCTTCTGCCTTGCCGTTCCATGTAGCCGCGCATGAGGCGCGCCCATTCCGCCGCTAATACCGGTTCGATCCAGACGCCAAGCCGTTGCATCGTCCGCCAAACATGTCCGGGAACGGCGAGTCTGCCGAACGCGCCCAAGGCGTCGGTACCCAGCGCGATTGCCGAACCACGTGACGAGCGAGCCGTCGCGGCGGTAAACACGCGCTGCTCCGAGTTCGGGTAGCGGATGAAGTTCGCGGGCATGGTGGCAATCGTGCGCGATGCGTCGGCGATCGCGCCAGCCACGGCCTTGGCGCGCTCACCGGAAAAGGTGGCGCCCACCCGGAAGTCCAAGGGCGCTATCCCATCGGCCAGAAGAGCCCGGAAGCCTTCTTTCGCGAAGCCAAGCCCGTCCGGACCGGCGTTCCCGGGCATCTGGGGCAAGCCGCAACGTACGAGCGGCAGATACATGCGCACCCAGTTTAGCGCTACGGCACCAAGCGGCACTTCGACGCTATCGTCAGTGGGGTGCGGCACGCCAAAGCTTGGTGTCCGGTCCGCGATCTTCGCGATCGCCCGCAGCAAACCGAGCTTGTAGGTTGAGGACTTGTCATCGTTCAGGACGATCCCTCGCAGCAACGGCAGCGCTCCTGCTCCGTCATCGGGCAAGGTCATGGCGAGGGTGGTCCATGCTACGCCAGGGCGTCCTAGCGCATCTGACGCGGGAGCGACGCGGGCGATCGTCAGGCCATGGTTCCGAGCAAGCGCCTCGATCTCTCCAGTCGTCACATCATACATGGGCCGATCGGGTGGCGCCGGCCCATGGCGCAACGTAACGATCAACAGCCCGCCCGGTTTGAGTAGCGTGGCGAGCTTACGGAACGCGCGCTGTCTCTCATGAGGCGCGACGTGCTGCCACACGCCCGATAGCAGGATCAGGTCAAAAGAAAGGGCTAGCGCGTGAGTGGCGTTCAGCCCAGGCAGCCGATCATCGAGCCACCGGATGTGATCGTTGCGGTGCAACTTGCGAGCTTCCGTCCGCATGCCGGCTGCGGGTTCAACAGCGACCACGTCGTAGCCCAGTGCAGCCAGCCAAGCGGCATCGCGTCCCGACCCCGCGCCGACATCAAGGGCAAGGTGGTCGGCGCCAAGCCGGATGAGGTCGGAGAAGGTAGACCGGTAGGCAATCTGGTCGACGCGTTCATACTCCGCCGCGAGACTGGAAGCCTGCGCGTCGTAGGCCGCGACAGGGTCGTGAAAAGCGGGATCGTTCATTGCGATGGAGCGTCCACGATGCGTCGGCGGGACGCAACAGGGTTGCCAATGATGTTACCCAGAGCGATGTTTTCGCGGTGGTTGGGATCTTCGTCGGTGTGACACACAAGCCGTGGTTTGACCACCTGGCGAGCCTGCATCCGGCAGACGTGAACTTCTGGCAGCCGTCCGGATCAGGCGAGTTCAAGGCGTTGAAGCCTGGCGACCTGTTTCTGTTCAAATTGAAGGCGCCCTGGAACGCGATCGCAGGCGGCGGTGTATTCGAGCATGCGAGCCTCGCGCCGCTATCGCTCGCTTGGGAGGCGTTCGGCGAAGCGAATGGCAATGAAAGCCTGGGCGAGATGCGCAGCACCATCGCGAAGCTAAAGCGTGTGCGACCGCTCGGCGATCGGGAAGACCCCGTCATTGGGTGCAGGATCCTGACGCAGCCATTCTTCTGGCCCGCGGACCGCTGAATACCGACACCCGCAAACTTCTCGGCCAACACGGTTGTTGGCCGGGGCTACTCCACCGATCAGCCTGATGGGCTGGCGTTGTGGCGGGAGGTGCAAGAGCGATTAGCCGCGACGCCAGCCGCACCTCAGGTTTCAACCGGCGACCGGTTCGGTAGTCCGACGGTGATGCGACGGCGCCTGGGGCAGGGAGCCTTTCGCCTCGCAGTTACCGATGGCTATGGGCGACGCTGCGCCGTGTCCGGCGAGCGGACGCTGCCGATCCTCGATGCGGCTCATATTCGATCTTTCGCCTCGGGAGGCGAGCACGCCGTGTCCAACGGCCTGTTGCTGCGAACGGACATCCACAAGCTGTTCGATCGAGGCTATGTCACCTTCGATAGCGAGCTTCGCTTTGCCGTGTCAGAGCGTCTAAAGGCCGACTTCGACAACGGCGTCCATTACTATGCAATGCAGGGCACGACGCTGGCACGACCGATCGCCGGCTTCGATCCGCCGTCCTCCGAGGCGTTACGCTGGCATCGGGACAATGCATATCTCGGATGAGTTCGGACCTGTGCTGCCGAGCCGGAGACTAGATCCCATCTCGTTTTCAGATCCCAATCTCGAAGATTTTCCCACGGGCGGTGTCGATATCGAGCGCCTTCTCGGGTGTCGTGGTCGGCTTATCAGCCCCGCTATCCTTGCCATTGTTCGCCGCGCTCGGTCGTCCAGTGCGAGGGATGCCGCCGGCAGTCTCGAGTGACGAGGTCTTGCCGCCAGCGTTGCGAACAAGCTGACGCTGCAGGCCATCCGCGCGATCAACGATCAGGGTCAGCGTATCCCGAAGCCGCGTGACCGTGACCAGGAAGGTCTGCTGGTTAACGAGCTTGGTATCGCGCGTTTCCATTACCGCGATGCCGGCGTCGGAGGTCAGTCCCTGCGCCATATGAGCGTTGAGTGCATAGGCGAGGTCGAGCCGCTGCAACATCGGGTCATCCCGCTTGAATTCGAGCTTCACGCCGAGCGAGGTTTCGATGCTGACAACCCCACGATCGATCCCGACGATCTGCGCCCGGTCGGCGTTAAACAGCCCACGCTTATGATCGCTGGCGGTCCAGCGAATGCGGTCGCGTTCGTGGATCGTGAGATCCTTGCGCTCGTACAACTGCAGCCCGGTATCGCGCGTGGGTCTGAGCCGATCAGGCCGGAACGTCCGCTCCTTTGCATCGGCGCCGCGGACCCGGACCGTGCCCGCCGTCGGGTCGACCGCCACGACCTCAGCGCGACCTTTAGCCAGCCGAACTCCGTCGCTTCGTTCCGCCACATCGAGCACCATGCCGGGAGCATAATTCTGGACGTACCGCAGCTCCTCGTTGGTGAGATTGACCCGCTCCAGCACGGTCAAGTCGAGGCTCGCCGGACCGATCTCCCCGCGTGCCAGCAAGCCTTCCTGAACCGTGCGGTTGATGTCGCCCCGCAACCGTCGACCAGATGCATAGATGGCGGTGTGCGATCGTTCGTCCGGTGCCAGCGCCAGCCATCTTCCCGCAGCTTCCTCAGCACCGCGTCCGGGTGCCTCGATCGTAAAGGGCTCCAGTGCGGCCATGGCCTTCTCGACATTGCCGATCTGCGCCGCTGCCGCAGCCGTTTTCACGGCCTCGCCGCGCGCGCGGATATTCTGCGGCATGTGCGCGGTGGTCGCGCCGGCCTGCTGCATTACTGAGAAGGGTTTGCCTGCATCGACCGCGCCGAGCTGTCTCGCATCGCCGACGAAGGCCATCCGCCCGACGCCGAGCAGGTTGGCGAGCTCGACCAGCTTCAGTTGATCGGCGTTCGACAGCATCGAGGCCTCGTCGACGAGGATGGCGGTGCCGCCGAACGTCGCCCGCGCCTCGGTCAGCGCGCCCGTGTATGGGCGCTCGCCGAGCACCGGTGCATTGGCTCGCAAGAACCGCGCAACGGTCATCGACCGAATGCCGGTCTCGCGCTCGAGCATCTGGACGAGCGTGTTCTGGACGGCGAGCCCCAGCACCTTCTGGCCGCTCTCCTCGATCAGCCTGGCAGCGGGGGCCAGCATGCTGCTCTTGCCCGCGCCAGCGACACCCTGGACGGCGATGATGCGGTCGGTGGAGGACAGCAGGAGGACGCCTGCAGCCTCCTGACCGGGGTTCAGCACGATACCTGAATTGGACTGCGCCTTGTCGCGCAGAGCGGCACCGGCATCGCCGAGAGGCAGGAAGCTGGTGCCGGCGCCGCGCCCTGCATCCACGGCCGAGAGCATCCGTCGCTCGACCGCGAGACCCTGGGCCGTCGTCATCATGTCCTCGGCGCGCCCAGTACCTGGAACGAGCTGACCGGTTCGCGTGAGGGCGGCCACGCGCGCCTCGATCTGATCGATGCCCGTGGGCAGGCCTATGTCCAGCGCAGCCTTGTAGATGTCGGTGGTCTTGAACGCGGCTTCGCGCTGCTCGAGGTGACGCAGCGCAGAGGCCACTGCATGCGCTGCGGCGACCTCGGCCGGACCCTTGAAGCGCATATTGCGGGGCAAATAGGGATCGGACCTAACAAGGCCGAGCCGATCAGAAAGCGCACCGACGAGCTCGCGCCCGCGTGCCGTCGCGGTACCCGCAGCCACTGCCAGACGCTCCCACGGAGATGGCGCAGCATTTTCCCGCGCCCGTGCTTGCTCGATCAGTCCGGGAAGGTCGAGACCGGCCGCTCGGGCGCTCTCACGCCAGCCCTCGTAAAGCGCCTCACGGTCTGCGACGGGTGCTTTCCTCGACCGTGTCATCAGCGTCGCGGCCGCGAACGCCTCGGGGGTCTTCTGCGCCATCTCGGCGACCTTGGCGAGGATCTGCTGGCGCCGCGTGCTGAACGCCATGATCAGGTTGCGGCCGATCCCTTCGGCTTCGAAATTGCCATGCTTGCCGCGGTCGCTGACAGCGTAACCCAGCGCCTCCACCTTGTCGCGGAAGCTCGCCATCGTCATCGCGTTGAACAGGGTGTTCAATGACCAGAGCTTGTCGTTGTGGAGCGCGCGCCACTTGCCATCCGACCCTTGGGTGGCGTTCGCCACGATTGCGTGAAGGTGCGCCTGCGGCTCCTGCTCGCGGCTGGTATCGTGCTCGAACAGGGCGACGATCAGGTTGCCGGTGGCGACCACCTTCTCCTTGTCCTTCACCTCCATCCGGGTCTCGGCGGCATTGCGCTCGGCCCAGCCGAGCGTTTCCTTCACTGCTGCGCGATAGGCGTCGAGGATGCGTCGATCGCCGCCCACAAGAGCCAGCAGCGACCAGCTCTTGGGCAGGGAGAAGGTGAGGTCGATGCCGGCGCGGTGGCGGTCTGGATTGCCGATTTGCGAGCCATCGGGAAGGCTGCCCTTCAGCAGCGCCTCGAACGTCTCCTTGTCGACCGCCCCAGTAAGCCCGAGCGCGTCTGCGCCCTTGCCGAACCACTCGCCCGACGTCTCGGCTTCGCCGGGCGAATAGTAGTTATCGGCGGCAAAATAGCCGGCGGCGCCCTTGGCGGAGCGGACGGTTGCGACCGACAGCATGGCACACCTCTCAGAGCTCGATGCCGTCGTCCGGTACCGGGGTGTCGCCCGGCGCGACCCCGGATTTCAGCTCGCGCAGCGAGATGTTTTCCTGGCCGGGGAGGGGCCGTACACCGCGCCCCGGGTCGACAGTTCCGGGAGTGCTGGGTGGCGGCGTGACGGGAGATCGCTCCTTCCCGGACGCGGGACGGGTCGCCGGTTCAGCGTCTTCTCCCTGGCCGCCGCGCGGTGCTGTTCCGCTCATCTTCAACGCGTGCGATGCAGGCGGGATCGGAGGCTTGATGAAGGCCGGGCGTAGCGGCGCCAGTGCAGGATTGGACGCGCTGGCAGGCACGTCCGCCGACTGGACCGGAGCTTCTGTGGGACGTTGATCGGCATAGTCGAACAAGGGGCCGGATCGGGCGTCTGACGGGACCGATTGTTCCCGAGCACCGCTGCTCGGACCCGGCCCCTGGTCGGTCGCACCGGGTGCATCAGCGCCGTCGGCCGGAGGCTCGTCTGGACGTCCGTCATTCCGGTTCCCGGTCGCCGTAAACGGCACTTTGGGTCGCGCGACGAAGGCCTCCGCGCGGCGCGGGAAGTCGACATAGGTGAGCCGGATCGGGGCTGCCGGAAAGCCGTCCGGGAACTTCAGATACCCGCGCAGCCGCTGCAGGTTCATGAGCTGATCTGGGAGCAGCAGCGGCTCGATCTGGCGCCGCGGGGTCAGGCTGACGGCGTCGCGAGCGTTATTGTAGCCATAGCTATAGCCTTCCTCCATCTCGCGATATTGGCGGTGGCCAATGAAGTCCGAGCACCAGGTCGCGGACTCCCGGTCGGCGGTCGCCAGGAACAGCTTGGTGCGCGCGAGCGATGAAAGCGTCATCGCCATGTTCTCGCCGTAGGTTTCCTTCAGCTTGGCATAAGCGTGGACGCCGGCGACGATCGCACCGCCATAGTTGCGCACGGTCTGCAGGCCCTTCTCGATGGCAGGCAGGCGGTGCAACGCGCCCAGTTCGTCAAACAGGAACCAGAGTCGCAGGTCGCTCGATCGTTCGAGCGTCATCAGCGTGTTCATCGCGGTGTCCATCCACACCGTCAGCAGCCGCGATGCGACCGACATGTCGACGTAGCGCGCGGACACGAAGAGGATTGCGCCGGGCTTGCTGTCGCCGGTCACCCAGCGCTTGACCGAGAAGGGTTTGCCCGTCGTCGGCAGCATCCGGAGCGCCTTGGCATTGGCGTTGAACACGGCGCGGATCGACTCCGCCATGCGGGCTGCTTCTGGGGCGGTGAGCGGGTCGGCGACGGTGCCTTCCATCAGCTTGTGGACGTGTGCGAGACTGGCGGTCATCAGCTCGGTGCTGAGCGCCTCGTTTGTCGCGCGACCGTCGCGGAGAAGCTTCAGGCACATCTCCACGAACAGCATGCGTGCGGCGAGAACCCAGAATTGTTCGGAGCCGCCGCCATCGTGCGGCACGAGTGCTTCGGATGCGGCGGTCAGCTCGGCCTCATCGCTGCAATCCTCGAAGATCGACCACATCGGACAGCGCGCATCGAGCGGATTGAGGATGGTGTCGGTCGCCTCGTCGAAGAACGCCTCGATGAAGGCGCCCGTCAGGTCGAACACGACCGCCCTCGCACCCTTCGCGCGGACCTGTGCGAGCAGATCACGCAAGGCGACGGTCTTGCCGGTGCCAGTGGTCCCGATCAGCATCGCGTGGCTTTGTTCGAGCCGCCACGGGTAGGGCACGCCGGCAAGCGAATAGGGCTCGTACAGTCCGGCCTCGCGCAGTTCTGCCGCGGACGCATAGCGCCATCCTGAGCCCAGCAGGCGGCGATATTCGGATGCCCGCTCGCGGGCGTTATGCGCTTCGATTTCGGTCACCAGCGCGGGCAGTTCGGCAAGGGTCGCGCCGCGCTCGTGGCGGCTTTCCTTGGAGCGCCGGCCGAACCAGGCTGCCAGCCAGGCGAAAGCCGCGATCGCGGGGACGGTGATGATCGAAGCGAGCATCGCGGCGGTGCCGGCAGCGGAGGTCATCCGGTCCCAGGCGGCCACCACGATCGGGTGCGTCGTGACGTGCGACATCGGCAGCAGGACGTGCGCGCCCGACAGCGTCTCGAGGTTGACGGCCTTGGCCGGATCAAACTCGAACCAGGTGTAGATGCCGGCATAAAGCCGCATCCAGCAGAGATAGCTTTCATGGTCGGACAGCGCCGCCGACACCCGCCACCAGCACAGGCCGGTGAAGGTCGCCGCCGTCACCATCAGCGGCCCCTTGAGGCCGGCGGCAAACATGAAGCCGAAGTGGCCGAGCAGCTGGCTGCCGCGGGTGAAGTTGGTGAACTTATGCCGCATGGGACTGGTCCTCCCGAGCGACGCGCTCCTGCCATTCGTTGATCAGGCGAGACCGGAGATCGGGATTGGGATGTTCGGTCAGCAAGCCGTCCATCGCGATCGTCATGAAGAGGATGTGATTGCGCTGTTCGCGCGGGTCGTAGGCCACCCCGAACACGTCGTTGATGACGAGCTGGCGGAGCGCTGCCGCGACCGTCAGATCCCGCGCCCGAGCCCGTGCCGCAAAGGCGGTGCAGAGGTCGTCCGTCACATAGCAGGCAAGCTGAAATCGTCGTTGCATGTCACGCATCCATTCGCATGGAGCGTGGTGGGCACTACGCAAGGCAGAGAGAACATAGACGGAACACGAGCTCGGCGTCAAGGACCAGCGGCCGGATTTCGGCAGTTTTCCTGGGCTGGTGATCAATGGTGATCTGGTGGTCTTTGACCATGATTGGCGCGATTGGTGGTCACGCGCTAAGCCACTGACCAAGCTACATTATTCCTGCGGTGCACCGCGTAAGGTGTGCTCCCTGTCCCCCTATGCCCCGAGGTTGATCGTGGCGGTGATCTCGCTGCCTGACACCCGGGATGATCAGTCGTTACCGGAGGAGCCCAGGGCTGCGTGAGGCGGTGCTCGAAGCCTGGCGATCGAAGCACTTACGCCGCGGGGTGGAAGGCTGTTCGGACGGGTCAACCAGTTGGCAGTTCAACGACGAAAAGCGATGAGGAATGGGCTCTGGACGAGCACGACAAGAGGGAGCGTTGCGCCCCCTCCGTCGTCAGTATTCGTCATCCCGGCCGGCGGGCACGGTGTGGACGATCCGGTCGATCAGGTCCTGCATCAGCGTCTCGTAATCCCCCTCATCGGCCACCCAGTAGCAGGCATCGTCCGTCCGGATGATGTGCTGGTCGAAGTAGCTGTAGGCCGCCCTTGCGCTTGCCTTGGCATAGGCGGCCATGAAGGCCTCGTGCTCCAGCACGGTGTTGCTGTCGTTGGTGCTGATCGGGCTGAAGTAAGTCATCGTCCATCTCCTCAATCTCACGTGAAAGACGGAGGTCTCGCGACAGCGGGGAAGAGCGGGGGTCAGGGACCGCGCCCGTAGGGCGCGGCCGCGCAGCGGCGATGGGGGTCACGATTTTTTCGGCCGCGCCACCCGGCTCGAGGTGAGGCGCCATCGCTCGATCGCGGCCGGAAAAATGGTGGGGCCCCGTCGTCCTTGAGGCCCGGTCTTCGCCGCTGTCATCCTGCCCATCGTTGAGCGAGTAGAAGAGTTCGGTCGGGGCGGGCTCGATGCCCGTCCCGGCCGATTGGATGCGGTGAGCACGGAGGCGGAGACCTCTTTCGTCCGCCTGCACAGGAATCGCTTTCCTACACCCTCGGCGCCGCGCCAGTATCGCCGGTGGAAGGGGCTTCGACCGTAAGGAGATTGGTCGTGGCCAAGAAGAAGCCGAGCGCCTTGGAAGCGCTCACCCGACATGACGAAGAGCGTCTTGCGATGCAGACGAAGGGCGCCGAGCTCAGGCGTGCTGCGGCACTCGAACTTGGGCTGATCGTGCTCGACGCGGGCGGATCACGGCTCGGTGCTGACGCATTGCGGCGTCTTATCGCTGACGCCGTGGCCGCTCCCTCGCAAGATCGTCCGGCTCGCGAACGGGCTGGCAAGCCAGCTGTGCCTCGCACCGGTGCGGCAGTCGAAAGCGAGGAGAACAGCCGTGGCTGAGCCCCTCGGGAGACACGATGTTGGCGATGTGGCGGAGGTCATCGCGATTATCGCCGATCCGGCAACCAGCTATTGGCTGCGCGATGCGATCGTGTCCGCCTGCGCGCGCGATCCGTTCGATGCCGAACGGGATGCGATGACGCTGGCGGCGCTGCTGACCCGCCGGCTGGACGCGATCGTCGCCCGGCACTTCCCGAGCCGTCGATAACGCCAGGAGAGCCCCGGCGGCAGGTTGCCGCCGGGGTGATCCGCTGAGGTCAGAAGGGCAGATCGTCGTCGATGTCGGCTTGGTTCGCACCGCCTTCGGCCGCAGGCTTGCCCCGGCTGAGGAACTGCACGTCGTCCGCGATGATCTCGCAGCCGTACCGCTCGACTCCCTCCTTGTCGGTCCACTTGCTGTAGTGGATCCGGCCGCGCACCGACACCAGCATGCCCTTGGTCGCGAATTGCGAGACCGTCTTGCCGAGCCCGTTGAAGCAGGTGATGCGGTGCCACTCGGTCTCCTTGGCGGTGAAGCCGTTCGCATCCTTGAAAGTCTTGCCCTCGCTGTCGCGTTTGGGCCGGCTGGTGCCCAGGCTGAGCGAGGTGACGCGGGTGTCGCCGCGGGTGGTGCGGGTCTCGGGATCGGTGCCGAGATTGCCGACGAGAAGAACGGTGTTGGTCATGGGGCTCACTCCAAAGGGTCGTCGGGACCGTCCCGATCGACGGAGCCCCGGCCATGGCGAGGCAAGCCGAGACGGCGCACCGCAGGCCCGTCGGGCCGAAGGGAAACCCCCGAGACTAAGGCTGGCGCGGGCAGCGGAGGCGAAGCCGGAGCAACACGGGCCTGGGCTCGAGCGGGTTGCGCCGGATGGCGCCCGCCATAGGGGTGAGAAGTCGATGGGAGCGGTCCTGACCAGTCCGGATGGTCAAGCCCTGACGCTTCACCTTCGTCTGGAAAGCAGACCCGCCGACTTACAGAGCCGGTCGCCACCATAGCGCTTCCACGCCAACGCATAGCCGCTCCGGACCATCGCACAGGAGAGGTCGCCCGTTTGAGGCGAACGGCACAACGCGCCAGTCCGATCGCCCTTCGCAGACCCGTTCGACACGCAGGTGAGGCGCGGCCCCCGAACCACGACGTGACCGGTGCGACGCGTGCCGCGGGCGCCACCCAAGAGTGAGACGAGGTGGTCGCGTGCGGCGCGGCCGCTTGCCGTCGGACAGGGGTGCCCGGGCCGGCAGGTCTCGTCGATT
Organism: Alterirhizorhabdus solaris; assembly: GCF_007785815.1. Taxonomy (GTDB): domain Bacteria; phylum Pseudomonadota; class Alphaproteobacteria; order Sphingomonadales; family Sphingomonadaceae; genus Alterirhizorhabdus; species Alterirhizorhabdus solaris. The sequence continues at coordinate 22,251 of NZ_VNIM01000044.1, forward strand.
TCGCGCGCGGCGATCCCCGCCAAACGAATACGCGGCCCTTCGGCACACCATATCGGCCAGTCACCGTCCCATACCGCCACGGGCGTGCAGGTAAAGGTCGTGCCGGGCGCAACGGCGCTTGCCAGGAGAAAAAGCAGAAGCATTCACGGCCTCTTACCCGGTGGTGGTTTCGGGACCAGCAGGATCGATGGTCGAGCGCTCGCGAAGCGCTTGATGCCGAACGCGCGGCAGCTACTGCACAGAGGATGACGAACAGGTCGGCCGCAACTACCGAGACATCGCTTTACGCGCCGATCAAGCGCTTCCTTGAGACCTGCGGGTTCGAGGTCAAAGGCGAGGTCTGCGGCTGCGATATCGTCGGCCTGGCCGATGGCGAGCCGCCGCTGGTGGTGATCACCGAGCTGAAGCTATCCTTCTCGCTCGAACTCCTGCTCCAGGCCGTCGAGCGGACGCGATCCTCGGACCTCGTCTATGTCGCGGTGCCCGCAACACGTCGCGGCCGTGACCAGGACAAGAGGGTGCATCGGCTTTGCCGGATGCTCGGCATTGGTCTGTTCACGGTCGATCTGCGGCTGGGCAGCGTGACCGTCATCTCCGAACCGACCCCCTATAGGCCGAGGCCGCACCTGCCGCAGCGGCGGCGGCTCGTGGCCGAGCATCGCCGGCGCAAAGGAGATCCGACGGCGGGCGGATCGACCCGCCAGCCGATCATGACTGCCTATCGCCAGCGGGCGATCGCCTGCGCCGGAGCGATGCGGAATGGAGCGAAACGCCCGCGCGATCTGAAGGTCCTTGCCGAAGATGCTGGCGCTATCCTGTTGCGCAACGTTTATGGCTGGTTCGAACGAATGGGGCGAGGACTGTACGCCCTGACTCCCGCCGGGCAGGACGCCGTCGGCAGCGGCGATGTCCCGGCCGCGACACCGGATCAGCGCGAGGCGGCGTAGTCCTGAGCGGCGCGCCCGCCGTCGCGCCTCGGCCCTTCGCACAGGACTTGATCACAGGGGGCAAGGGCGCCGCCGAAGCGACGCCCAAGCGAACGTCAGCGCGCTACGGAAGCGCCGGTCACCCGTGCGTTGTGCTTGGGATTGGTGCCGAGCGGTCCGCGACGATCGACCACGGCAATGCTCCGCTCCTTGGCCTGAATGACGAGCCGCTCCAGCACGCCATTGCCGGCGAATGCCACGACATAGCGGGGCTTCAATCCGAGCATCTGCTCGTTGCGACGGAAGCCGGCCCGTGCACCGAGGCGAGTATCGAGGCTGAAGCTGATCTGGGGCACCTTGTGACGCTCGGCCCAGGATGCTGCGAGGCGGTCGGCTCCCTTGCCGTCGCCGCCGTGGACCAGCACCATGTCGGCGACGTTTGCGCGGACGCGGTCGAGCGTCTGCCAGATCGCATCGCCATAGGCCTTCGCGTCATCGGTCGTCTGGAAGGTCTGCCGTCCACCGGCGAACACGACCGGCGTACCTTCGGGCATGACAGCCCGGCGCTTGCCTTCGGCGCGCGCTTTCAGGAACTCGCGACCCTGCACGACCGCAGATGTCGTCAGCGCGTCGTGACTGAGCCGGGAGCCGCCGGCGGGCTTCCACGACGACCCCGTCTCGGCGAGGTACAAGGATGCCGCGGTCTCTCGCAGGTTCTCGAGTGCGAGCATTTCTGCTTCGGCATCCTGAGCACGTTCGACCTGCTGCTCAAGCTCGGACGTATGGACTTCGGAGCCGTCGGCCGTTGCCAGCAACAAGCGGATCTCGTCTGTGGCACGGTCGATCCGGGTCGAGGCCTTCGTTGCCGCACGGTGGAAAAGGTTCACGAATCCCCAGCCGAGTTCCTCGGCTTGATCCTCGAGGATCGTGTCGGTGAACAGCGCAAACAGGTCGGACCAGACGGCGGCCAGTGTATGGTCGATCGCCTCGGGTTCGGGGCGGGCGAGGGCACGCGTTCCGCGATCAGCAGTGATCGAGAGATGTCCGAGCTCCAGGGCGGCGAGCTGGGCGGCGAGGGTGGTCGGCATGGGAGGTCTCCTGTCAGACGCCGCATCCTTGCGGCGACGCAAGCCCTCCGACCCGCCGGCAGCAGGGACGCAGCGCCACCCACCGACAAGGCTGGCGCGGGCAGCCTCACCCGGTGCCCGGCACCGGGTGAGGCAACACGGGCCGCAGGCGGGCGGGTTGCGCGTGGACCGCCGGCGGGTAGAGGGCCTCTGCGGCCGCAGGTGGGGTCTGAGAGACCTTCTCTTGTGACCTCAGGCAACCAGCCGCGGCTGGAGTTCAACGGGCATGGCAAGCCCGAGTTCGCGGGCGATACGGGCCGCCAGTGTGGCGGGATCCACCAACTCCGCCATCCGTGCCCAGTGGTTGCGTTCGCCGACATAGTCGGAGCGGCCGCGGCACCTGCGGAGCAGGATCTCACCTCGGCCGAAGCCGCCGATCGAGACCTGCACATAGAGCTCATCGCCGTGCAGGATGACCTCGCCGGAGACCGCCGGCCCGCCCGCGCAGACCCGTATCTCGTACGTGCCGCTGGCGAGTTGGAGCGCTTCCGCAAGCCGTCGGAGCGCGCGGCGTGCCTCCGTATGAAAGGTCCGCTTGGCGTCTGCATCATGGTCGACGCCGCGAGCGGCAAGCACGGTCAGCAGGGGTGTGCGGGCGATCTCGGCCACCGTCTGCCCGCATAACGACCGCAGCGCGGCCCGGTCGGGCATCTTGGCGCGTGCGACGGCCCCGAGATGCTGCGCGAGCAGCACGACGGCAGGATCAGTTTCGAACGGTTTGCCTGCGCTGCGGCAGTCCTTGGCGGCGGCCTGGATGGCGTGCAGGCAGGCAGCGATGGTGTCGAGGCCACTCGGATCGAGCGCCTGCGCAAAGCGATAACCGACATCGTAGGTCATGGGGTGTCTCCGATGGAAGAATTGCGTCCGGAGTGCGGACGCGTGCCGCTGCTCTCGGCGGCAGGATCAAGCGGCCAGGCGGGCGTCCGGCGCGTGCTCGACGCGAGCGAAGCCGAGCAGGAAGGCAGAGGCCTCTTCGGCCTTGGCGGCAGCGGTCAGGATTGCCCGATTGTCGGCCTTCAGCACCTTGAGCCAGGAGGCGAGGTAGCTCGCATGGTCATCGAGGTGATCGACGGGCAGGCCGAGTTCGGCGCCGACCATGGCAGAGGAAAGCTCGGCGATCAGCTCTTCCATGGCATAGGCATCGCTGCCGAACCGGTTGCTGAGGGAGCGCCCGAGCCGGCTCTGGTGTCCTGTCCAGTGCGCCAACTCATGGGCGAGCGTGGACCGGTACAAGTCACGTGACCGGAACGCGGCAGGATCGGGCATCGTGATCTGGTCGGCACTCGGCAAATAATAGGCTTCACCGCCGCCGTGACGGATCGAGGCGGGGATCGCGCCGAAGAAGGCGTCGAGCGCATGGTCACGCGCGGTCGGCTCGGGCGGTCGGATGGGCTCCAGCGTAAAGCGTCCGGGCAGGCCATCGATCTGGTCGACGTTGAAGACGGTGAAGCTCTTAAGGACCCGACGTGCTTCATCCTCGCGCTCGCCGGTCGCGGGATCTTCGACCTCCTTGCTGTAGCTCTTGTAGAAGATGGCGCAGGTGCCGCGTTCGCCCTTGCGGACCTGGCCTCCGAGCAGTTGGGACTGATGGTAGGTCATCCAGGTCGGTGAGATGAAGCCGCGTGCCTGGGCGGCCATCCACAGCCAGATGACGTTTGCGCCGCGATAGGGGGTTCCGCAGACGCGCAGCGGCCGTGAGACCGGGCCGCCGGTCCAGGGCTGTCGCCACGGCCTGACGCCAGCCTCCAGGCGCTCGATGATGGCGTTGGTGATCGTTTCGGCGGGGCTGACGGGCACGGCGGCAGAACGTGTGGGGCGCATCGCGCATCTCCTCTCGGGTAAGAGCCGGATCGGCTCGCCCCGGCGACAGCCGCCTCCCCTCTCTCACCGGCCAAAAGACAAAGGGGCGACCTCCTATGGAGGCCGTCCCCGCGTCGTCGTCGTTCAGGCTGCTTCGCGGTCGACCGCGTTGTCCTCCCCGTCGCCAGCGGCCGCGTCGCTCATAGAAGTGCCGTCCAGAGCAGGTGCGCTCTCCGGCGCTGCCTCGGCAGCCTGCGACGGCGTGAAGCGCATCGCCGTCGGCAGCCACGCATGCGCCAAGTGCTTCGTGCCGACCTCACCGATGAAGTCGCCAGCGCAGATCTTCTCGCACGCGGCGGCGAGGTCGGACTTCTTGGCGTTGCCATACCGCGCGGCGAGCGCCGGCCCGTCGATCTCGGCAAGCGCGTCGAACATGACGGGCTTGGTGACCTTGTCGAAGAAGTTCGCAGCCGTCGGCCGCCACCATGCCGCGACGTCGATACCGAGCAGCTGCCCCATATGATCGTGGAAGTCACAGCCGCTCGCGCCGGCACCGAGCACGCTCGCCTCGAGTGTGGAAGCGACAGCGTGTCCGAGCCACGCGGCGCGCTCATCGGCGCCAAGCGCCCGGAAAGCATCGAAGCGGGCGCTCGCCGTCTCCAGCATGGTCCAGCTGCGGTCGAGTGCTTGCTCGGCCTCGATCCTCGCGAGGGTTGCAGGGGCCTCCGGTGTCTTGAAGCCGATCACAGGCTCCTGAGGCGCTCGGGCGCTGAGCGACGAGCCGTACCGCTCGACCCCGTGTCCAGGCTTGCGATCGACCATCAGGAAGATCGCCAAGTCGAGGGCGAAGTCCGGGTCGGCGGCGACATGGACGGCGAGGATGTCGCGGCGCTGGATCGCGAGTTCGTCGGTCAGCCGCTGTGACAGCCCCACTGAGCGGGCGGGCGAGGCTGGCACTTCGTCGCCGATGTCACCCTCCGTCACCGCCTCCGGTTCTTGGACCGGTTCGACATAGAGCGTCTGATGGAGGCGCGGGGCGCCGTCCGGGCCGAGCACGAGGAAGGCACCCACCGTGGGTCGCAGCTCTTCGGGGAGGACGGGAGGCCTCTCGGTGATTGTCTCGATTGCCCTTTCGATGCTTTCGAGCGCGGTCTCGGCGACGGCACGCTCGTCCTCGCTACTGTTCTCGTCCTCGATCAGCGCCATCTTGTCCGCAGCGTCCGCCTCCAGGGTGGCGATCTGGTCCTGCTCCGCTGCGGAGAGCGATGGCGGCGCGAGATCGACGCGCTGCAGGCCCTCGGTCTGCTGCCAGTCGACGTAGCGATCCAGCGTCGGGCGGACCCAGGCGTATCCCGTTTCTGCCGCGACGGCGGCGGCGGCGGCTTCCATCATCTCGCTGGCGAGGCGCTCGAGGATGGCGATGTCCAGCCAGCGCGTGGTGCTGTCGTCGGCGAACAGGTCGCGATCGATCCGCCCACCCGCGGCGAGATACGCATCTTCCCCGACGAGGCGTGCGCGCGGATCAGCGCCGGAGACCGTCGCCTGCGTCATCATGCGCCGGATGCTGTCCGGATGAGCACCGCCATAGCCTCGGCTCATCTGGTCGAACACATGGGCCTGACGTTCACGGTCGGGAGTCGAAGCGTATGCCTTCGCTATATCGAGCGTGATCTCGCCATCGGCGAGCGCCTGGAAGACCACGGGTGCGAGGCTCGCCAGCCGCAGCCGGCCTTCGACGAACCGCACGGTGACCCCGAAGCGGCGAGCGACGCCTTCGACATCAGATCCCTGCTCGATGAAGTGCTGGAAGGCGAGGCACTCGTCTGCCGGATTCAGCGCAAGCTTCTGGAAGTTCTCCGCCAGGCTCGCTTCCGCCACGGCGCTGCCGAGGTCGTCGAGGACGAGGCAGGGAACGGCGAAGTCGGTGGGGAGCTTTCCTTCGTCGGCGAGAGCCTTCAGCGCGCTGTGCCGCCGTCCCCCGGCCTCGACGGCGTAGGTGCCCCTCGGCTTCTTGTTGGCGGTCACGATCAGGTTCTGGAGCAGCCCACGCGCCTCGATATCGGCACGAAGCTGGGCATCGGCAGCGGCATCGCTGCGGCGGCGGACGTTGCGCTTGGACGGCACGAGCTTGCCGAGCGCTATGGTCTGGATCATCGTCGGTCTCCTTGGTCACGAGCCTCGGGCGCGCCTGCGCCGGCTCGCGTCCTCGACGCCTCCTTTCCTCCTCCAAGTCGTGTGAGGTGGGGGTTGCCCGAACTCAGGCGATGAGGCGGGTCAGACGCTCATCGACCGTCGTTGCAAACGGGTTGACCACGACGGTTCCCCGCCAGGAGAAGCCGTTGGTCATGTCCTCGGACAGGAGGAGCGTGCAGCCGGCCTCGGCGGCGGCGTTCACGATCAACGAGTCCCAGAACTGCAGCTTGTGGGTTGTGGCCAGGTCGAGCGCCGAGAGGAAAGCCGAGCCGTTGCTGTCGGCGGTCCCAAAGGCCTGCGCCATGCGCAGCACGGCGTCGCGCGCTTCGTCGCGTGACGCGCCCGAGCGGGTCAGCACGACGTAGAGTTCACCCAGGACCTGGACGGGAACGACGAGAGCGGCACGTCCGCGCAGCTGCTTCAGGAGCGCGCGGCTGGCGTCGATCTTCGCTGCATCATCGGCATGCCGGTCGACGCCGGCGACATAGGCCAGCACGTTGGTGTCGAAGGCGACCCGGGTCACTCGTACAGATCTTCGCGGCGCCACGCCTCCGCGCGCCGGCGCGGCAGGGTGGCGACGAAGTCGAGCAGCGCATCGAGCGCGGGGCCCTGCCGGTCGAGATCATCGACCGGCGCGACCTTGGCAACGGGACGGCCGCGAGACGTGACGACGAAGGTCTCGCCGTCCTGCACGTCTCGCAGCATCTCGGAGAAATGCTGGTTGGCATCACTGGCGCTGATCGCACGTTCCATGGCCGAACCTTTCTAGTGGTAACGTCTAAATAGATGATGAGCGAGGCGCTGTCGAGCCGAACCCATGATCTCGACTATCTGCTCAATGCGGTCAGGATCTGCGGTGCCTTGGGAGCGGGTACGAACAGCCGGGTCTGGTACCGGATGATCTCGACGAAACAGCCGAGCGCCTTCAGCTCGGGCAGGCGCGCCGGATCAAACCCTGTGAGCTCAAGCCGCTGCGACCCGCCGACGAGCGCCCGCTTGGCGTGCAGCTTGCCACCGTTGCCTACGGGGACAGTTCGCCCATTCTCGAGCACCGCCCTGACGAGATCGTCCGGCGCGACCACGGGCGCATCGAAGCCGAACCGACGGCCAAGCTCCGCCAGCGCCAGCGCCGGGATCTGCCTCCCGAGCAACGATTGTCCTGTCTCGTCGACGACGCGCACCACCTGGGCGAGTTCATCGGGCAGGGCGTCCCAGATCGGCAGGAGCAGTCCGGTGACCAGGTGCATGGTCTCGGTCGACGTCGATGCGATCAGTTCGCCCACTTCGGCGGCCCAGGCGGACGCGAACCGGTCAGCTGTGGCGATGGTCCAGCGTGTGTCGGCGAACGCGTCACGATCGAGGCGCTGCCGACGCAAGGGGCGGACGATCTCGTAGCGCGGGCACAGCGTGCCGTCCTCGCTGAGCACGCTCCGGCTATCCAGGCGCAAGGCGCTGCGGCCTGACTGTTCGTTGACGAGGAAACTGGCATCCTTCCGTCGTGCAAGATCCATCACGTCGTCCAGCGACAAGGGTCGTGGGCGACGTTCCAGGCGCACCGTGAGCAGATGCGTGGTCGAACCGCTGGTGGCATCGGTCCGGATCACGCGATCCTGCTCCACGCGCAACCGCTCGACCGCCAGTGTCTCGACTCCGAGGTCGAGCGTACCCGCCTTGCGCGCCGCGTCCACGCGCGCCTCGACCAGGCCGAGATACTCGTCGAAGATCGCGTTCTGGAGCGCAATCGGGAAGGCGAGGAGGCGGTTGAGCCAGCGCTGAATCGGCGGCAGGTCGTCACGCAATCCGCCGTCCTCGGCCGCGAGGCGGAGCCCCGAACGATCCTCGAAGTCACTCAGCGTCGTCGACTGAAGCTTGCCGGCGTAGAGCAGGCGGTACCAGGCGATCAGCGCATCCTTGGCATAGTCGCTCTCGAGATTATCGGCGGGGTCGAACAGGTTCTGGCCACCGGTCTGGCGTTGCCCCCGAGTGAGGGCGCCAAGCGTGTCGAGACGGCGGGCGATGGTCGAGATGAAGCGTCGCTCGCCGCGCACATCGGTCGTGACGGGTCGGAACAGCGGTGCCGATGCCTGTGCGGAGCGATGGGTACGGCCAAGGCCCTGGATGGCCGCGTCGGCGCGCCAGCCGGGCTCGAGGAGATAGTGGATGCGGCGCGCCTGGTTCTTGGCGCGCAGGCAGGCGTGGTAGCTGCGCCCCGTTCCACCGGCATCACTGAAGACGAGCAGTGTCTTGATCCCGTCCATGAAGGCCTGGGACTCAGCGAGGTTTGACTTGGGTGTGCGGCGTTCGAGGCGCTGTGCACCGTTTGCGTCCACGACGAGGCGGCGGGTGCGCCCGGTTACTTCCGCAACTTGGGAGGTGCCGAACCGCTCAATGATCGCGTCGAGCGCCGTCGCGATCGCCGGCAGGGCGCAGAGTTGCTCGACCAGAGCATCGCGTGCGGCAAGTGCGGTCTGGCTATGTACCGGCCGGCCGTCTTCGTCGGCCATCGGCTCCGAGCGAACCGTGCCGTCCGCATCGGTGAAGACGCGCATCTGGCGGGTAGGAAAGGCACCAAGCAGATAGTCGACGACATATTCGCGAGGGGAGAGGTCGATCTCGAGCGCTTCGCGCTCGGCCGGATCGAGCTCGGCCAATCGCCGCGCGAGCATCGCCTCGGAGGTGGAGACCAGCTGAACCACGACGGCGTCGCCGCGGGCGAGGTCGGCTTCGATGGCCGGCAACAGGCTCGGCAGCTTGGCGGACAGGAGAAGTTGCGCGAAGAAGCGCTGCTTGACGCTCTCGAACCGGGACAGCGCAGCCGACTTGGCATTCGGGTTCAACGTCGAGCCGGAGACGGGATCAACGACCCGGGTCTGCTCGAGCGCGGCATTCAGGTTGCGATGGATGATCGCCCAGGCCTCGGCATAGGCGTCGTAGACCTGGATCTGCTCGGGGGTGAGCTTGTGCTCCAGCAGGTCATATTCGACCCCTGCGAAGGACAGGGCACGCGCTGTGTAGACCCCGAGCGCCTTTAGGTCGCGCGCGACCAGCTCCATTGCCGCGATACCGCCCTTGCGGACGCCGGTGATGAACGCCTCGCGGTCAGCGAAGGCAGTTCCCGGTCCCCAGAGCCCGAGGCGTGTCGCATAGCTGAGGTTGGCGATGTCGGAGGCGCCTGTGGCCGAGACGTAGAGGGTGCGAGCGCGCGGGAGATGGTTCTGTAGCCGCAGGCCCGCCACCCCCTGCTCCGATCCTTTGACCCGGCCGCGAGAGCCTTCGCCGCCCGCCGCGTTCGCGAGCGCGTGCGCTTCGTCGAACGCGATGACACCGTCGAACGCCTCGCCTGCCCAGTCGAGGATCTGGCGAAGGCGGGTCGCGTCCTCGCGCCCCGAGCGCAGTGTCGGATAGGTCACGAAGAGGATGCCGGCATCGAGCGCGATCGGCGTGCCGAGCTTCCATTGTGACAGGGGCTGGACGTCCAGTGCCATTCCGCCGAGCGCCCCCCAGTCGCGCCGTGCGTCCTCCAGCAAGGCTTCGTTCTTGCTGAGCCAGAGGTGGCGTCGCCGTCCCCGCTGCCACTGATCGAGAATGATCCCGGCGATCTGGCGGCCCTTTCCGGCGCCGGTGCCATCGCCTAGAAAGAAGCCCGCGGCATAGGCAGCGCCCTCCTCGGAGACCTCGAGCAGGCTACCCTCCTGGGCGGGATTGAAGCGCCCCGGCAGGTCTCGCTCGAAGGCCGCGCCGGCGTAGACGAGCGTTTCCAGCTGCGCCGCGGACAGCAGTCCTTCGGTGATGACCTTCCGGGGCAGCAAAGGCGCGTAGACCGGTCGGGGAGCGGCGATCGAGCCCATCGCCAACGACTCGACGAGCGGGGTCGGGTGATCCTGGGCGTCGGGAAGGCTGAGCCGGCTGGGCCGCCATGGCAGGTAGATGCCGGCCGGGTCGCCGGTCGGGCTCGGTGCCTCGAGCGCAATGACACGCAACGGCTGCGCCTCGGCATCCTGGTGCTCCGGCTTCGGGAGCGTTGGCGTGCGTGCTGCGGTGCGGACCTCGCGAAAGAGCGATAGGCCCGGAGCGCGGGAGAGCGAGGGCGGCGGAGGGGAGGACGG
>NZ_VNIM01000045.1 GCF_007785815.1 Alterirhizorhabdus solaris
TGCCCGAGCGGTGCATCGTCCACGCCGACCGTGCCTACGACACCAATCGCGTCCGCGACCTGATCGAGAGTCAGGGTGCGGTCCCCAACATCCCGCCAAAACGCACGCGCGTGTGGAAGAGCTGCTTGAGCAAAACCCTTTACAAAGGCCGCAACGCCATCGAGCGCATCTTCTGCCGCCTGAAAGACTGCAGGCGGCTCGCAACCCGCTACGACCGGAACGCCACCAACTTTCTCGGCGCCATCCATCTTGCCGCCGCCATCATGTGGTGGTTGTGAGTCCTAGCCCTAGGACGCTGAAGTCCTCCTCGGCAACCGCCATCTGCGCGGCGCGATTCACGACGCAGACGAGGTCGGGATGTACGCCGGCGAGGCGCGCGATAGATCGCGCACCCAGAGTGATGCTCATGATCAGGACCTTTCGAGAGGAGCGCCCCCACTGGGCGCAAGGCGGGTCAGAGATTATGGGTCGGCGGGCATGCCGAGGCCGGTCATGGACCGCTGCCCGCGGCGGCATCGTCGCAGCAGGGGAATTGGAGATGTGGTGGCTGCTCGGAACAGGATTCCTGATCCTCGCCTTCGCCGGGCTGGGCTACTTTGTGATGGTCCGTGCCGTCGTCGGCGAGATGAGCGCGGAGCAGGAAGCGGAAGCCCCACCCATGCGTCCGCAGACGCTTGGCTATCGTTTCCTGTTAAGGTGGGACCAGACGCGGAAGTTGACCGACAAGTCGGCAGGCGATGCCGCACGTCGAGCTGCAGCGCGTCGAAAGGCCCGACGGTCTCTTCGTCGTCGGGAGTGGTGGTGACGATATAAGCCGCTGGCGAACGCTCCGCCACGTGATGGTTCAGACGACCTCCACTTGAGGATACATCAGCGCTGGCCGGACCCATTCCGGGACGCCGTGGCGGGCGCGCAGCTCGGCTGCGAAGGCGGCGTCGATCCCGGCGGCCACCTCATCGATCACGCGGACGACGCCAAGCACGCCGGCGGCCAGCGCGTCGATCGGCGCGTCGGCGTCAGCCACGTGGTGCCACTGCACGGATCTCGCGAATCAGTCCGGGTAGGGTTCTTCACCGTCCGCCAGGCGCGCTCGATCCTCGCGCGCTGGGTCGACGACTATAACACCGAGCGACCGCACTCCTCGCTCGGCTACGCCACACCGGCGGCGTTCGCCGCCGAACTCGAAAAGCAACAGGCGGGCTTAAACCCGCCCGTTGCTTCGCCCGCGCACCTGCGCGACAACAACGATCGGTCTATGGTTGCCGTTGGATGAAAGACGGGGGTCTCGTCAGGCACGTCAACGTGGCCTAACAATCAAACCGGACCACTCGGTAGGGGCCGCTAACGCCGACCAGACCGGCTTCGTCGTCCATCCACGCCGTTGGGTAGTCGAGCGCACCTTCGGCTGGCTCGGCCGCAACCGCCGACTCGCCAAGGACTTCGAGGCGACGATCGCCTCGGCGGCGGCTTTCCTTTACGCTGCATCCGCCATGCTTCGTACCCGGCGGTTGGCATGCTCAGAATGAGTTCCGACACAGACTCTAAGGAGTGACAGAGCGGCTGCCGGAGACTCGATATCGTCGCGATCATCGCCTATCCTCATCCTAAGATTGCGGAGATCACAAGCGTTGCCGACGGACTTGCCTGACTGGGACGCAGTTGCGGCGCTTGAAGCGGCAGAGGCTGCGCTGACCGCTGATCCGTCGCACTTGCAAGCCCTGCAGGTCTCCGCTGCCGCCTTGCGCCGGCTTGACAAGCACGAGGCTGCCGAACGTTCCGAAGCAGCGCTGATCGCACGAATGCGCGAATTCCCCACTGTGGCTGCGGCCGCTGAAGCGCTGGCTGGGGGGCGGGCGGCGGAAGCGCAACAAGTACTGGCACACCACCTTCGAGAGCATTCCAACGATCCGGTAGCGATGGGAATGCTCGCGGAGGTCGCGTTGCGCACCGGCCGAGCGGCGAATGCGGAGGCGCTGCTGCGCCGCGCGCTGACCTGTACGCCAAGCTATGTCACACTGCGCAAGATGCTCGTGCGCCTGCTGCGCCACCAGAACCGCTGGGACGAGGCAATCGCATTGGTGGACGATGGCCTACCGTCGGCAACCGCCGCCGCCGAGCTCCTGCACCTGAAGTCGACGCTGCTTGGCCGCATCGGCCGGAACGAGGAGGCGTTGGGGGCAAGCGCAGCGGGCCTTGCGATCGCACCGACAAACGCGGTCGCGTGGCTCAGCCACACGCGCTTGCTGGCGCAGGTCGGGCGACGAGCGGAAGCTTGCGAGGCGGTACGCCGGGCGATTGCCGCCAACCCGGAGTTCGGTCCCGCGTGGTGGACTCTGGCCGACCTAGATCCCGCAGCCGTGACCGAAGCGGACATCGCCGCGATGACCACTGTCGCCGCTCGATCGACAGCGGACGACCGCTTCCGCATACCGATTCATTTCGCACTCGGTCGAGCATGGGAGGAACGGAGCGACGGTGCAAGATCCTTCGCCTGCTATGCTGAAGGCCATCGGCTCCGCCGGCGTCGCGTGCAGCACGATGCGCAGGCCTTCTCTCGCTCGATCGAGCGGGGTGCAGAATCGTTCGATGTCTCCTTTTTCCGCGATCGCGCCGGGCATGGAGCGCGTAGCACCACACCGATCTTCATCGTCGGCATGCACCGGGCGGGCTCGACCCTTGTCGAACAAATCCTCGCAAGTCACCCTGACGTGGAAGGGCTCGCGGAGCTGCCGCACCTGGCGCAGATCGCGCATCGTCTTGGCGCACGGGAGATGGAACACCTAGTAACGCCCGAGTTGATCGCGAAGCTGGACGCCAAGCAGGCATCGGCGATTGGCGAGGCTTATCTAGCAGAGGTTCGCCCTTACCGGCACAGCGACCGGCCACGTTTCACCGACAAGATGCCGGGCAACTGGCGCCACATCGCGTTGATCCATCTGATCTTTCCTCATGCGAAGATTATCGACGTGCGGCGCGATCCACTCGATTGCTGCGTCTCGAACTTCTGCCGTTACTTTGCGCAAGGTCAAGGTCACGCCGACGATCTAGGCGATCTCGGCCGGTATTATCGTGATTATGCGGAATTTATGGATCGGCTCGATGTCGCGCTGCCGGGACGAGTCCACCGTGTTACGTACGAACAACTTGTCGATAATCTCGAGCCCGAGGTTCGGCGCCTGCTTGATGTCTGCGACCTATCGTTCGATCCTTGCTGCCTACGCTTTTTCGAAACAAAGCGGCCCGTGCGGACGCCGAGCGCGCAGCAGGTACGCCGACCGATCAACCGCGACGGGATCGGCCGTGCGCAACTTTTTGCGCCATGGCTTGCGCCGTTGCAAGCAGCGCTTGCCCCGTTTGCAACCGACGTATAAGATCAGTGACCGCTTGAGCCTCAGTTTTATGCTAACATAAGGTCACCTATGCCCGCCGCAGACCCTTCAAGGCTATAGACGTAATAGTCGGTGCCGGACTTACTCACTAGTCCATCGAACTCGAGCTTTGGCTTACTGTTAAACTCGATTGTCCCCTCTCCTTCGCCAAGTTGCAGCACGCCGTCCGCCCCCAACGTGATGATGTTGTCCCCGTTGCCGTCTATTAGCTTGATAGTTGTAACGAGGATGTCGCGCTTGCCGAAGCTCGATACCGAGTCATCACCGGTTGGCGCCGCTCCCGCTGTGTCGAAGAACAACACCGTCTTGGTAGTTCCGCCGCTCCCGCTACCCGTTAAGACGTCATCCGCGACGCTACCTTCTCTGACCGTATGCCCGCCCCCGGCGATGGGGCGGACCCGCGCGTCGGCATAAAAATACTCGCCGTCGACCACGCCTAAGTAGCGAAGGCCGCTCGACGGCGAGATCCCATAAAGATTAACGCGGTCGTTATCGCTCCCGTCAAGCCGGAGTGCGGCATTTCGGGTCCAGGTAATGATACCGTCGCCGTTGCCGTCACCGATCGCCTTTTGAGTAACGAGGGTGTCCGTGCGGCCAAAGTCGGTGATCCGATCGACACCGGTCTGTCCCAGCGTCTTGAACATGAACGTATCCGCGCCGGCCTTGCCGGTGAGTACGTTGTTCACCTGATTGCCGATGATGCGATCGTCGCCTCCGCCGCCGACAGCGTTCTCAATTATCGCACCGTAAGCGATCGAGATGTTGTCCTTGAAGAGCGGGCTCGTGATCCCAAACGTTTCCCTGATCTCCTCGTAGAAGGCAGCGACCTCCGCAGTTCGCGGTGCGAAGCCGAGCGCAGCCCGGTTGGCGTTTACCTGTTCCAGCGTCAGGAACGCCTCGACGCCCCCGCCGGAAGAGAAGGCGCCCTCGTTGAGATCGATAGTAGACGCCGTGTTCCAACCCGAAAAGTCGAGTGTATCTTCACCGCCAGCATCCCAAATCGCTACAATCGGCCGGGTGTTCTTCGAGAAGTCATAAGCCGCCCGGTCCGCTGTGGAATTGAAGCCATAGACGGTGTCGCCCGTCCGCGTCGTCGCGTCTGCACCGTAGATTTCTTGGATCGCTGCGATATCGTGGACCAGAGGCGTGGCTGCGTAGGCAAAGTTCAAAAGCGACCAATCGATGTGCTGGGCACCCGTCTCATACGCGTCGAAATAGCTCATCACGCTATACTGAAGCGAATCCTGCGCAAAGAAGGCGTCATTTTCGTAGGTAATCGGATCGGGATTGCCGTCGCCATCGTCGTCGTCGAGCGCGTCGTAGTCGCCGGGATGACTGAGCCCGAGCGCATGACCAGTTTCGTGGATCATCGTCAGGACAGAATAGTAGCTATCCTTTAGCGGAGCAAAGTTCGACGAGACGAAGCCGTCGATCCAAACGTCTCCACTGATCCGGCCGAGCTCGTCGAAGCCGAACTCCTCTTCATAGTAGCTGTCGTAAATATCTCCAAACGGCAGGTAGGCATAGGCCTGTGCGCCGCCGGTGTCGGTGTTGCCGTAGGTAATGTCGGCGTTGAACGACTTAGTTTCTTGAAAGGAGATCCCGACGAGATCGTCCCAGAGTGCGATCGCGCCGCGCGCTACGGCTTTCTGCCCGGCAGTAAACGGACTGAAGGTTTCCGGGTCGGCTTCCGCGAACGCGTCGGTGCCCGTCGCGTTGACGTAATAGCTGTTGGCGATCTCCTCCTGGTTCAGCCAAAAGCCAAAGTTAAGAACGCCGTCCTTGAGCTCACCATAATTGTTCGTGTACCAATCGAAGCCCGTGCGGTTCAGATTGTCCGCGATCGCCTCAAGCGTCCAGATCGGCTTATCAGCGTAGCTTCCCCCCGCCAACGGATCTAGGGACATCGCTTCCGGCGCCGGGTTGCCGGAATGCATGCGGTCGTATTCGGTCAAGGGCATGAGTGTTCTCCAAATTAGAAGCTGCTTGACCTCTCCGCGATTTTCTTAGCGCTTGGTCTGCTTGCGTCACGGCGCCAAGGCAGAGCGCGTGCGAGCGCCTCGATGACGACAGTGCGCACGGATTCACTCGACGCTGGCTCAGCGAGCGCCACAGCAGGCAACGTGCGTGTTCCCTCCGAGTCGTCGATGCTAGCGGCGCGGCGCACGCTTAACTGAAGATGCTGCAAGCCATCCTGTCGAAAGAGCCGAACATCGACCAGCAGACTTCGCGGCGAATGTCCGGCCGGTGAGTCATCGTTGAATCGGTCGACTGGGTACGGTGACAGATGATGCATTTCGTCCAGGATGGCGTCGCACAACCCCGCCAAAGCAACTTCATCCGCCGAGGCGGCGGGACACCGAACCAGCACGTGATCCAGATTACTCCAAAGCCGCGAGGGCATACCTTTCGCCGCGGCCGTCCCGATAATCACGCCTGCGACCAGAAGCAGAGCGCTCGCAATCTCCAATGCCTTGTCATGCACCGCTACTCTCACACCCAGACTGCAGAAAGTCTCTGGCAACAGCTGCAACGTGTCAAGAGCCCGCTGAAACGATTAATCGGGGTTTACGACCCTTCCTCTGGGAAGACGGGGAGCTTGTTGTAACAAAGCTTTTGAAAGGGCGTCCCACCACGACCTATCAGAAGCATCATCCGGGAAGGAGCAGCCTTGCATCCCCACAGGAGTAGAAACGGTATTCATTCTTGATGGCATAAGCATAAGCCGCTTTCATCCGGTCAAGCCCCATCAGCGCCGAGACCAGCATGAACAGTGCTTTTCCTTATGAAAACGCCCCACTCAGAACCCATACCTGCTGATTCCGAGGGAAGCCGCCCGTGCATTCCGAAATGATGCCGGCCCCTGATCTGAAATGATGTCGCCCCTTGGGGCGGTGTCGGTTGGGGTCCGCTGGCGGGGTTAGGTTCGCTCTTTTGGGCTGTCCGAGTGAGCAGCTGATGCCGGCGGAAAGGATGAGCATGCGGCGTGTCCGAGAGATGTTGAGATACCGAGCCTAGCAAGGTTTGGGGTACAAGGCGATATCGCTGCGCGTCGGCGCGGTGCCATCGACGGTGCGCGAGACGCCGAAGCGGGCGGCGGCGGCCGGTCTGGTGTGGCCGCTCGGAGACGATGTCAGCGACGCGGCGCTGGAGGCCGCGCTCTACCGCGAGTCCGGCAACAAGACCGGCTACGGACGATGCCCGGAACCCAACTGGGGCCGGCTCCACCGCGAGACGCAGCGCAAGCATGTGACGCTGCAGATCCTGTGGGACGAGTATATCGCGGCGCACCCGGAGGGCTATCGTTACAGCCGTTTCTGCGACCTTTATCGCGGCTGGGCGATGAAGCTGCCGGTCACGATGCGGCAGAACCATACCCCGGGCGACAAGCTGTTCATCGATAATGCCGGCGACAAGATTACGGTGGTGGTTGATCGGCTGACCGGTGAAATCCGCAACGCGCACATCTTCGCGGCCGTGCTCGCCGCCTCCAGCCTGTCCTACGCGGAGGCGACTTGGACCGAAACGCTGCCGGACTGGATCGGCGCGAATGTGCGGGCGGTGGAGGCCTTCGGCGGCGCACCTGCGCTGTTTGTGCCGGACAATGCGAAGGTCGCGGTCATCAAGGCGTGCCTGTACGATCCACAGGCGAACCGCAGCTATCCGAGACGTTCGACCTGCCCCTGATCGGACCCGAGACGCGAATAGCCAGGGTCGGGAAGGCGTTCACGCGCTCGTCGATGTCCTTGCACAGCTTCGAGACGCTCGACTTCGAAATGCCCGACATCCCCATCACCTGCACCAGATCGTCGACACGGCGGGTGCTGACACCGGCGATCCGGGCTTCCTGGATGACGCTGACCAGCGCCTTCTCCACCGTCTTGCGGGGCTCCAGGAAGCCGAGGAAGTACGCGCCGGTGCGCAGCTTGGGGATCTTCAGGTCGAGCGTGCCCAGTCGGGTGTCGAGCGCCCGGTCGGGTGTCGAGCGCCCGGTCGCGATAGCCGTTGCGCCACGTGCTGCGCTCGCCTGATCGCTCGTGGCGGACGGCACCGATCAGGCCATCGACATCGGCCTCCATGATGTCTGCAGCACGCTCTCGGCGACGCTGCGCAGGAAATCGCCGTCTCCGGTCTTCGCCATCAACTCGGCAAGCGGTAGTCTGTCGTCGGTCATCGGAAATTCCTCGGGTCAGGTTGAAGTCTGGAAACTCCACCATATCCGATGAGCCCGGTGGCCACCGTGACGCCGATGCACCGTCATCTACACCGGGAAATTACACCACGACCGCGGACGCTAACCACAGATTCAGGCGCTCGACCTCGAGCAGCCGGTCCTGCCGATGATGCCCGGCATGCCAGAGCGCCGCACCCACAGCTATGTCCGCCACGGCACGACATCGCTGTTTGCGGCGCTCGACATCCTGTCCCGAGCGAACTCGAAGGGGCCTTCGGCTTCGTGATCGGCAAATGCTACAAGCGCCACCGGGCCGCCGAGTTTCTTGACTTCCTCAAGCAGATCGACGCGCAGGTGCCGCCCGACCTCGACGTCCACATCGTCATGGACAATTACGCGACCGATAAAAACCGCCCTCGTCCGGGCATGGCTCGCCCGCCGGCCACACTACCACGTCCATTCCACCCGACGTCCGCATCGTGGATCAACCAGGTCGAGCGCTGGTTTGCCGAACTCACCCACAAGCAGCCTCAGGCGTGGCGTCCATACCTCCACCCGCCAGCTCGAGAAGGACATTCGCTTTTTTATCGAACGGCACAACGAGAACCACAAGCCATACCGTTCGACGAAGTCGGCCGACGAGATCCTCGCCTCGGTAAAGCGCTTCTACCAAAGCGCAAAGCGTACCTTATGCGGCGAACTTTAGATTCAGATGAGTAGAATTTAAAGCGACAAGTCACCGACTCGCATGCACCACCTGACCCCTTCAGAGCACGCAGCCCGGCCCCAGTGCTAGCACGGCCTTGCCGACGAGCATCTTTGTCCCCGCAGGCACCGTCAGCTCGCACGCGCCCACGGTGATGTCCGCCGGCGTCTCCGCATTCTCGATCTGGAAAATCGGCGCGGTTGTAGTGCTACGCGCGATCAGCCGTTCGATGCGGATGCGGCGCGCACCCTGTACCTGAATGTGCGACGCCGCGCCGCTGCCCGGCTGGCCGGGGTTGATGCTGGTCAGTGTGCCGTGGCTCTGGTCAGCCCACAGCTTGTAGCTACGCCGGTTGCGCTCCGCGACGGTGTGGTCGAGCTGAAACGTCGGACTCTTGATGTCGAAGCCCGCATCCGAATTGTCCGCCGCATACGCAAGACGGATCACGCCGTCGCGGTAGCCGCGCTCCACCGAGAAGCCGTCGCCGTTGAGGAACCTGCAACCGACCGAGCGGATGCCGGTGACGCTTACCCGCTCGATCAGCCACGGGCCGCCGGTGTCGCCAGTCGCCTTGCCCGCCAGCGCGACCCCCTCGGGCACCTTCTTGCAGTTATCGTTCGGCCGGGTCGCGACGATCTTCACGTCACTGATCGTGCCCGACGACGCACCGCGAACTAGAATGCCGCCGGGGCCGTTGTCCAGCATCTGCACGCGTGCGATCGTCAGATTCGGTGCCTGATCGCCGAACTGGTAGGCGCGCAGCAGATACGTTGCCCCCGTGGTCGACACGTCGGAGACGACGAGGCCGGGCGCGATCCCGTCGACCCGCCCCAGCGTGCCCAGCCCCGACACCGCCAGCCCGCGCATGCCGTAGCCCGCCTTCATGATCTTAGTGGAGCGGAGAGAGGCCGCCTGCCGGGCAAGCTGCGGGGCGGCGGCCGTGATAGCCCCGGACGCCGGCGTGGCGGCCGCCTCGGCACATGCATCGGCAAGCCGCCCGCGCGGCCGGGAAATGCCATCCGCGTCGCACCGCCCCAGCGCAGCCGACATCGCCTTGCCGATAGCGGAGCCGGCAACGGCCGGGATCTTGCCATCCTGCCCGGCAGGCGAGATCCCGGGCGATTGGGCGGAGACGAGCGCCGAAACGGCGAGTGCCCATGCCAAGGGGAGAAAGGTGTTCATACTCCACCGCATGCTTTCTTCCTATGCGATAAACCGGATCCGATCCAGCCGACGCCGTTGTGACGACGTTCGGCGGACAAGGCCATGCCCACGCTCTCCGATTTCCCGGCCTCGCATCGCCATCCCGCAAGGCCGCTGCGGCCACGTCGAACCTGATCCCAAAAACCGGGGATTCTCCTTGAGGCGAAACGCGAACCGGCGACCGGCATGGCCATCCGGGGGCGAGACGCCGACATCCGCATCACCGGACGACGCACTATACATGGCGCGCGGATTGCGGATGGACGGCCCCGCCACCGGAAACAGGCGCATAGCACGCCGTGCAAACGCCCCCTCGCTTTTTCCGGTCGGCACCACCTTGGCATTGACCAACCCGACGGACGAAGGCATCTCAACCGAAATTTAGCGTGTTGCAGCGCAAAAGAACGATCGGATTCCGGTTGCCCGGCTATCTTCGTCGAGGGGTTTGCCGGTCCGGCCCTGCCAGGGAGTTTACGAACGATGCGCGTTGCTATGATAGGCTCGGGGTATGTGGGTCTCGTATCGGGAGCCTGCTTTGCCGATTTCGGCCACGAGGTGACCTGCGTTGACAAGGACGAGCGCAAGATCGCCGCCCTGCACGCGAACGTCATGCCCATCTACGAGCCGGGCCTCGACGGCCTGGTATCGCGCAACGTCTCGTCCGGGCGGCTGGCCTTCACCACCAGTCTGGCTGAGGGCGTGGCGGACAAGGACGCGGTGTTCATCGCCGTCGGCACCCCGTCGCGCCGCGGCGACGGCCATGCCGACCTAAGCTACGTCTATGCGGCGGCGAAGGAGATCGCAACCGCGCTGACCGGCTTCACTGTCATCGTCACCAAATCGACCGTGCCCGTTGGCACCGGCGACGAGGTGGAGCGGATCATCCGCGAGGCCAACCCGGATGCCGAGTTCGCCGTCGTCTCCAACCCCGAATTCCTGCGCGAGGGCGCCGCGATCGACGATTTCAAGCGGCCCGACCGTATCGTCGTGGGCGGCCACGATGCGCGCGGCATGGAGGTGATGCGCAACATCTACCGCCCGATCAGCCTGAACCGTGCGCCGATCGTCGAGATGTCGCGGCGCGGGGCCGAGCTAACGAAATACGCCGGCAACGCCTTCCTCGCCACCAAGATCACCTTCATCAACGAGATCGCCGACCTGTGCGAAAAGGTGGGCGCCGACGTGCAGGAGGTGGCGCGCGGCATCGGGCTGGACAACCGCATCGGATCGAAGTTCCTCCATGCAGGGCCGGGCTACGGCGGCTCTTGCTTCCCCAAGGATACGCTGGCGCTGCTAAAGACCAGCCAAGAGTACGATGCCCCCCAGCGCATCGTGGAAGCGGTCGTCGCGGTGAACGACAACCGCAAGCGCGCGATGGGCCGCAAGGTCATCCATGCGATGGGCGGCGAGGTGCGCGGCAAAACGGTGGCCGTGCTCGGCCTGACGTTCAAGCCGAACACCGACGACATGCGCGATTCCCCCGCCATCGCGGTGATCCAGACGTTGCAGGATGCGGGCGCGACCATCCAAGCGTTCGACCCGGAGGGCATAGAACAGGCGAAGCCGCTGCTCCAGAACGTGACCTACGCGACCGGCCCCTACGAGGCGATGGAAAATGCCGACGCGCTGGTGATCGTGACCGAGTGGGACGCGTTCCGCGCGCTGGATTTCGACCGGGTCCGGGGGCTGCTGTCCTCGCCGGTGCTGGTCGATCTGCGAAACATCTACAACCCGGCCGAGATGCAGGCGCTCGGCTTCGTTTATAGCGGCATCGGCAGGTGAGTCGTTCCGATCCGGTTCTGGTGACCGGCGCGGCCGGCTTCATCGGTCATGCGACGGCGCATCGCCTGCTCCGGCGCGGCGAGCGGGTGATCGGCATCGACAATTTGAACGATTATTACGATCCGGCACTAAAGGAAGCACGGCTGAAGACCTTCGACGGTCTCGACGGCTTCACCTTCCACCGCCTCGATATCGCCGATGCGCAGGGCGTCGCCCGCCTTATCCGTGAGAACGGGGTGGTCCGCGTCGTCCATCTCGCCGCGCAGGCGGGCGTGCGCTATTCGATCGAGAACCCGTTCGCATACGAACGCTCGAACCTTGCAGGGCACCTCGCGCTGCTGGAGGCCAGCCGGCACGCGCCAGGGTTCGAGCATATCGTCTATGCCTCGTCATCGTCCGTCTACGGCGACAAGCCGATGGGCGGCGAAGGCTTCACCGAGGAGGAGCCGGCGATCAGCCCGGTCTCGCTCTACGCAGCGACTAAACGCGCGTGCGAACTGATGAGCGAGGCCTATGCGAAACTCTATCGCTTCCCGCAGACCGGCCTGCGCTTCTTTACCGTGTACGGGCCGTGGGGCCGGCCCGACATGGCCTATTTCGGCTTCACGCAGAAGATGCTTGCCGGCGAACCGATCGAGGTGTTCGGCGAGGGCCGCATGGCGCGCGACTTCACATATATTGACGATATCGTCGACGGCGTCGTCGGCGCGCTCGACCACCCACCCGCGGCAGGCGATCACCGCGTGTTGAACATCGGCGACAGCCGGCCGGTCGGGCTGATGGCCATGATCGAGGCGCTGGAGGACGCGCTGGGGCGGAAGGCGGAAAAGATAATGAAGCCGATGCAACCCGGCGACGTGACCGCTACCTATGCGGACGTCACGAAACTGCGCGAGCTGACCGGCTACCACCCGCAGGTGATGCTCGAAGACGGGCTGAAGCGTTTCGCCGACTGGTATCGCGATTTCTACGGCTGAGCGATGATGCATCATCCGCCGGCAGCCGAAACAGGTCGCACCCGCTCCTTCGATACGGGTGCGACCGTTTCATAGCGGGAAGCACGGCAGATTGATCGTCGAGTAGACAGCCCCGCCGCCGCCCGATATGTACGGT
Organism: Alterirhizorhabdus solaris; assembly: GCF_007785815.1. Taxonomy (GTDB): domain Bacteria; phylum Pseudomonadota; class Alphaproteobacteria; order Sphingomonadales; family Sphingomonadaceae; genus Alterirhizorhabdus; species Alterirhizorhabdus solaris. The sequence goes on from NZ_VNIM01000045.1 coordinate 12,368, forward strand.
GGATCGAGCGCGCGTTATAGAAACATTTACCATTGCCGAAGACTTTGGCGAGATGAAGAACATGACCAGCGTTGCCGACACATCGAGCATATTGCCATTACCGTTTCGCCTTGGCGCGATGACACGATGGGTGCATGACCGGCCGACGCGCTCGTCGTCGGCTTTGCTTTGAATATTCTGCCCCGTCCTGACGCCTTGGTACGGCAAGCTGCGAAGCCGCCGGCTCGCGATGTGGCCTCGCGTCATGCCGGGCGGGCGGTGTGCCCCGCTGCCGCGCCCGCAGGCCGGCCGCGCATCGTGTTCGTGATGAACTCGATTTTGACCGGTGGCGCGGAACGCGCGCTCGGCACCATGCTGCGGACGGCGAACGGGCGCCTGAACCAGTATGAGATCCATCTCGTGCTGCTGGACAGGGAGCCTGACCGACGGAAGATGCCGCAGGTCGACCAGCGCCACTGCCTCGATGCGGGCGGCAGCCTGTGGCGGAGCGCCGCACGGCTGGACCGGCTGCTCAAACGGTTGAAGCCCGATCTGGTCGTCAGCCTGCTGGTGCGCTCCAACTATGCCTGCGCGCTCGTCGGGCCGCGCCACGCGAAGGCGACCGTGCTGTGCGAGCGGATGCACCTCGGCTCCCATCTGGCGGGACGTTACCGGGGCATGAAGCTGGCGGCGCTGCGCCTGATGCCGCGGCTGTTCTACCGGCGGGCGACCCGGGTGCTGGGCGTATCGGAAGGCGTGCGCCGAGATCTGGTGGACCATTTCGGTGTGCCGGAAACGCTGACCGGCACCATTCCCAACGGCTATTATCTCGACGAGATCGTCGCGGCGGGTGCGCAGGCCCCGGCGATCCCGCTGCCGCCCGACTATATCGTGGCCGTCGGGCGTCTGGTCCGCGCAAAGGGTTTCTCGCTGCTGATCGAGGCCTATCACCGGGCCGATCCGCCCGTGCCCCTGCTGATCCTGGGCGAAGGGACCGAGCGGGCGGCGTTGCAGGCCGACATCGACCGGCGCGGGCTTGGCGCACGCATACGCCTGCTCGGCTTTCTGGAAGATCCGTTCACCATCGTGTCGCGCGCGCAGTTCCTCGTCTCGGCTTCGCATAATGAGGGGTTTCCCAATGCGATCGCCGAGGCGATGGTACTCGGACGGCCGGTGCTGGCCAGCGACTGCCCGTCCGGGCCTGCCGAGCTGCTCGGCGGTCGGTCCGGCGGGCCGGGCATCGTGATCGAGGCACCGAACGGCCTGATCGTCCCCGATCACGATGTCGACGCGCTGAGCGCGGGTCTGCGCCGGCTGACAGGCGACGCGGCACTGCGCGACAGGCTCGGCGCGGCGGCACGCAGACGGATGCAGGATTTCAGCGTGGGCAGCGTCACCAGCCGTTACTGGGATATCTTCGATCGGCTGATCGGCCTGTCGCCCGCCGACGCCTGCGATCAGCCGCCCCGGCCTGCCAAGCGGTCACGGCGCTGATGCCCCCTGCGACGGAGCGCGCGTAGCAGGGCCTTGGGCAGGTAGATCGAGGCGAGCAGAGTGGCGATCGCAGACGGCGGCGCGGGCCACAGAAGGTCGCGAACCCCGAAGGCCGGCCGCCCCTCGCCCGGCATCGTCCAGCGCGCGTAGAGCATGATTTCCTGATTGGCGAGCCGGCGAAGCCGCCGCCGCCCCCCCGGTGCGGCACCACGCGCCAGCGCACGGACAGTGACCACCAGACATGGCAGATGGCGCGTGCCGGTGCGGTCGGTCAGCTTGTCGGCCGCCTCGCGGCGGAAGTCGGCGGTGCTGCGCGGCAGGAAGGCGAGGCCGCCGCCGGCAACCGCGCGCAGCCACATATCCTTGTCCCCGCCCCGCGCCGCCCGGCCCGCCGGAAAACCGCCCGTCGCCAGCAGCAGATCACGCCGGATCGCGACCGCGCCCGTCCACATCGGACAGTGCCCCGCCGCCAGCCATCCGTCGAGGAAGCCGTCCAGATCCGTGAGAAAGGCTTGCGTGCCGGCGAACCGGCCTGCCGCCGTGTCCGGCTCGGTACGGTCGTGGAATCGGTGGGTGTAGCGGGTGGCGAGGCAGCCGGCGGCGGGAAACCGCGCCGCCAGCGAGGCAAGCGCGGCGAGATGATCGGGATGCCACAGATCGTCCCCGTCCAGAAAGGCGATCCATTGGGCGGACGCGGCGGCGGCGGCGGCGTTGCGCGCCGCATAGCCGCCCGCGCCGGGCACCGCGCGGCGCAGCAGCAGCAGGCGCGGATCGGCGCAGGCAGCGACGATCGCCGGGCCGTCGTCGGTCGAGGCATCGTCCACCACGACGATCTCGTCCGCCGGCAGCGTCTGTGCGAGAACGCTGGCCAGCGCCGCGCCGATCTCCGACCCCTTGTTATGGAGCGGGATCACGACCGCGAAGCGCGGCGGCGGCGTCACCTGCTCCGCCGGGTCAACGCCGCCCGGCGACCTTGCGGTAGAGCGCGTCCCAACGCTCGGCCACCTTGTCCCAGGTGAACTCCTCGCTGATCCGCTTGCGCGCCGCCACGCGCAGGCGATCCGCCCGCGCAGGATCGGCCATGATCTCGGCCAGGCGCGCACGCAGGTCGGCGGCGTCGAGCACCTTGAAGGACAGGCCGGCATCGCCCACCACGGCAAGATTGGGCGCGATGTCCGAACAGATCACGCATGCGCCGAACGCCATTCCGTCGAGCAGCGAGAGCGACATGCCCTCAACCTCGCTCGGCAGCACATAGGCGTAGCAATTGCCGTAGAGCTGCTCCAGCAACTCCTCGTCGACCTCGCCGAGGAAGGTCACGCTGGGGTCGCCCGCCGCCTGCTTCTTCAGCCCTTCGGCATAGTCCACCGAATGCCAGGCCGGGCCGGCGATGGCCAGTTTCATGCCGTGCCTGTCCGCCAGCCCCATCCACGCCTCGATCAGCGTGTGGACCTGCTTTTCGGGAACGAGGCGGGCGAGGAACAGCACGTATTTCCGCGCCTCAAGCCCCTTCTCGGGCAGCCGCGTCGGCGCGCGCTGCGTCCGCTCCTCCACACCGTTGGGGATATAGGTGACGTCCGTGCCGTACTTGTCGTCCAGCCACGTCTTCAGGTCGGGGCCGACCACCACCGTGTCGTGCGGAAACTTGATCGCCGCCCACTCGCCCAGTTGAAGGAACATGCGGCCGAAGACGTTCCACTTGCGCCGCTGCCAGTCCATGCCGTGAACCGTCACGACCACCTTCTTGCCGAACAGGCGCGGCAGGATGGCGAGCGGGGCGGAGCCGCTGCTGTGGTAATGGACGATGTCGTGCCTGCCGAACGCCTCGCGCAAGGTGGCGCCGAACGAGCGGCTGATCGTATCGAAATACTTCGTCTGCACGCCCTTGCCGTAGACCAGCTTCACGCCGCGCCATTCCGCCGGTTTCGCGCCCTCGCCCGCCGCGCAATAAACGGTGACGTCATAGCCCGTGGCGGCCAGCCGGGGCGCCACCGCCTCCACCACCCGCTCCACGCCGCCGCGGTGGCCGGGGATGCCCCGGCTGCCGACCTGCGCGACGCTGAGCCCCTTGCCGGACACGGTCACAGCAGCGCGTCCAGCATGCGCGGATCGTGCCACGTCTCGCGGATCGAGGCGTCGACGTCATGCTTCGGCGCCCAGCCGAACGTCGCCTTGAAGCGGCTGTTGTCGGCCAGCAGATGCGGCCGGTCGCTCTTGCGGACCTTTGCGGGGTCGGTCTCGATCGTTACCGTCTCGCCGATCACCGCGCCGATCTTGGCGACCATCTCGTCCACCGAATATTCGCTGTGGGTGCCGAGGTTGGCGGTGACGATCCGCTGGCCTTCCGGCAACGGCCGGGTGCCCGCGGCGATGAAGCCGGCGGCGGCATCGCCCACATAGATATAGTCGCGCTTGGGCGCGGTGTTGCCCAGCCGCAACGTGCGTGCGCCGTCGCGCAGCTGCTTGATGATCTCGGGCAGGATGTGCGGGTTGGTCTCGCCCGGGCCGACGACGTTGAACAGCCGGACGACCACCGCCTCGAACCCGCTCTTCTGCGAGTAATAGCGCACCAGATCCTCGCCGTGCAGCTTGGTGTAGCCGTACACGTCCATCGGCCCGATCGTGCCGTCCTCCACATGCGCCACGTCGCTCGGCGCATAGACGGCGGCGGTGGAGGCGAAGACGAAGCGGCAGTTGGCCGGGCAGGCGGCGAGGAGATTGATCGTCGCCTCGACGTTGATCGCCACGGCCTCGCCGGGCTTGGCCTCGCACTCGGGGATGAAATGGATCGCGGCGAGGTGGATGATCGCGTCGGGCGCGAAATCGGCGACGGCCTTCGCGGTCGCCTCGCGGTCGCGCAGGTCCAGATGCAGGCGGCGGAGGCCAGCCGCGGCGTCCTCCTCGAACCGCCACGGGCAATAGCGCAGCGCATCGATCGCCAGCACTTCATGCACGCCCGAGAGCTGGCGGACGGCCTCGATTCCAACGAAGCCGTTGGCTCCCGTCAATATAATCCGCATCGATGTTCCTTCGCTTCCAACAGGCCGGCGGCGGGGTCAGCCGATGGCGGCGCGCTTCGCCGCCGGTGCCCCCGCTTCGCCGATGACTTCGTCGAACACGCCTTCCAGCAGAGAGACATGACGATCGGGTGAATGATTGCGCTCCGCCGTTTCGCGCGCACCCGCCGCCAGGCGGCGACGCAGGGCGGGATCGGCGATCAGCCGTGCGGCCTGGGCGGCGAGATGGGCGGCGTCGCCGGGCCGGTGATGCAACCCGTCGACCCCGTCCGTGATGGTGACGGCGAGGCTGCCGATGTCGGAGGCGACGACCGGGCACCCGCTCGACAGGCTTTCCACCACTGAATTGGGCAAATTCTCGTACCACAGTGCCGGCATGAGCGAGAACAGCGCGCCGCGAAACAGCAGCGGGATATCGTCCCCCGCCACGCCGCCGAGGAAGCGCACCCTGCCCTCCAGGCCAAGCCGGGCCGCCTGCGCGTGCAGCCCGTCGACATAGGTGCGGGTATGGCCCTCGCCGGCGATGCGCAGCTCGGGCAGGTCGCCGCCGAAACGGTCGCGCAGCATCGCCATCGCCTCGATCAGCACATGCACCCCCTTCGGCTCGTCCAGCCGGCCGACGTAGAGCATGTATGGCGGGCTGGCCGGCCCGTCGGCATCCGGGTGGAAGCGCGCCATATCGGTGAAGGTGGGGATGCAGACGATGCGCGCCGGATCGATACCGCCGCGGATCATCATTTCCGACATGAAGGGGTTGGTGGTGACGAAACGGTCTATGAGGTCGAAATAGCCCTTTGCGCGGTGGAAGGTGGTGGCGGCGACATCCAGCGCCGATATCGCCCTGCTGCCCTTCACGCAGGCATGGCGCACCTCGTTCTGCAACCCCTCGTCGAGGCAGAGCGTACAGGGCCGCCCGTCGCGCAGCATGTGATGCTCGCCGCAGAACATGCCGTAGTCGGAGATGCGCGCGACGATCGGCAGTCCCTGTTTCTTCAGCCCGACGAGCAGCGACGGCGACATCTTGCGCAGATAGTAAAGCACATAGGCGACATCGGGCCGCGTCTCTTCCGCCATGCGCGTGACGGCCTGCTCCACCTCGCGCGAGTAGAACAGGCGCGACAACGTCTTCGCCACAGTGGCGGGCGTCTTGCGATGCTGGTCGAAGAATACCTCGTCCTCCCCCGCGAGCGGAGAGACGAAATACCGCGCATATTCGCTCGGCTCGTTCTGGCCGTAACGGACCGAGAAGGGCATGACGGTATGGCCCCGCCCCTCCAGCATCGACTTGATGTTGAAGAGATAGCGCTCAGGCCCGCTGGATATGAAATAGCGGTAGTTCGCGATCAGCACTCGACGGGAAGCTGCCACACGATCCTTCATCATCAAGCCTGTACCGCCGCACCGCAGCATCCGCAAGCGCGGGGCATCGCATGGCCCATCTCAATATCCGGTAAAGGCCACCATCCCCAGCAGCGGCGCACTTACGGCGATCGCCAGCAGCATTGTCACGATCGGGCGATGGGGGTGACGAACCGCCGGGGCCGGCGCCTTGACGTAGAAACTTCGCAGGGCCTGCGTGCCGGCCTGGTGCGGAGAGGGGGTGGACATGGACGAGGCGATGGCATCGAATTGCATGAGGCGGCTCCTTCGATGACCCACTAGCACCGGCATCCTTCTCGCCCGCGTTTCGCGTCATCCTTAAACACGTGTTCACACATCGCGTCCGTCGCCAGTTTCCCGTTGCATAATCCATTCCGGACCTAATAGATGTCGCAATGCAACAGGATATCTGGAGCCATCTGGCCGCCGATCTCGGGATGAGGCAAGACCGTCTTTTCCGGTTGCGCATCCTATGGCTTCTTCACTGGCACCGGGGCAACTGGGGAGCGCTCATCCTGATCCGCATGGCGCAGGCGGCTCATGCGAAAGGCAACCACCGCGCGGCGGGCCGCGCCGCACGCCGGTTACGACTCGATTTCGGATGTTTCGTCCAGCCGGCGGCGGTGATCGGTCCGGGCCTTCGCCTGCCGCACCCCAACGGCATCGTGATCGGCAGCGGCGCCCGCATCGGTGCGCGCTGCACGCTCTACCATCAGGTCACGCTCGGCGCGGCGCGACAGGGCGAAGGATTCAGCACGGCCTATCCCCGGCTTGGCGACGACGTGATGGTATTCGCCGGCGCCAAGCTGATCGGCGCGATCCGCATCGGTGACCGGGCGACGGTGGGCGCCAATGCAGTCGTGCTCAAAGACATTCCCGATGGCCACCGTGCGATCGGCGTGCCGGCGCATGCGGAGCGGCTTCGGACCTGACCGCATTGCCATCGCTCCGCACGCCCGATGATCGGCGCCGGTCATTGCAGCTTTGCCGAAGTCAAGAGAAAGACAAGGCAAGATCAGACCCGTCATGTCCCAGTCGGATACGACTGCCAGCGGAAAAATGCCGGGATCGGCACCTTGCCGCTTCTTGACCAGGCGACTTCCCTCGATCATTAAAAACATGTAATCCATGTACGGTGACGGCACATAGTGGCCGGAAGCTGCGGCATCGATTTCCGGGATTTCCGTTTGAGGGCAAGCCCTCGCATGGGGCCTATCCCGCATATGGACAAGAATAAGGGGCGGGGGGACGATGACGCTCGGGCGAAGCTGTTGCCTCCATCGCCGTTGCTCGACAGCTGTCGGCAGTGGACGGATTCCTGCCAATCGGATTACCACCCTTACGCGGTTCCGACGAAAACGATCAGGTTCGCCCCCGGTTCCCGGCTGAGGCCCCGTTTCCATCAACGCCTGACGCACCGCAATTCCAGCATCCCGGCGACCCCGCTCACGCCCGCGAACGATCCGAATCTTTCGGACCCGCAGGCGGCGGACTGCCGCAACAAACCTTTATGTCCGGAGAGAACATCATGGTCAGCATGCATGGCAATTCGATCACCGTCCTCGCTTCCGATAGGAGCGTCGTGGGATCGGGTTACGCCACCATCCAGGAGGCGGTGAACGCCGCTGCGGACGGCGGAACCGTCGTGCTCGGCGCCGGCACCTATGACGAGAACGTGACGGTCGACCGGCGGATCACCCTGATCGGCACGCACGGGGGCGAAGCCGGCACGGGTGCGGATCGCGGCGTGAACGAGGCGGTCATCAAGGGCCTCATCACCATCGACGCCGCCGGCGTGAAGATCGACGGCCTTACCCTGTCCGAAGGTGGCGCACTCGCAGGCGAGACGAATTCGATCCAGGTCTATGTCAACGCCGACGACGCCGTGCTGACCAACCTGATCCTGAACGACAATCCCGACGGTTACGGTATCCTCACCCCCTCCGGTGGCGGCGTGACCGGCCTGATCCTCAGCGACAGCCTCGTCACCGGCCTTGGCGGCGGCGGCTATTTGAACCCGTCGACGCAGTTCACGATCAGCGGCAACAGCTTCATCGGCAACGGCAACGGCCTCGTCGGGGATGGCTGGGCGGCGGGCACCAGCATCTCGGGCAACATCTTCTCCAGCCCCGACAGCACCGGCGCGCATATCGGCTACGGTTCCTACGCCACCACGGATGCCGTCACGAACTTCGTGGCCGACAACGACTTCGCCGGTCCCAACCGCGCGGTCAGCGTGTATGCCTACGGCGACGGCGATGCCGGCGGCCAGACGATCACCGGCAGCCGGTTCGACGATCGCATCACCGATTACGCCTCGGCCCCGTCGGGAATCGACTCGGTTTTCGACGGGGCGGGCGGCGACGACATCCTAAACGGCGGCGACGGCGACGACAGCCTGGCCGGCGGCACCGGTAACGACACCCTGATCGGCGGCGCGGGCCTCGATACCGCGCGCTACGCCGACGCCGCGACGATCACGCAGACCGCGACCGGCTGGAGCGTGACCGACGCGGGCGGCACCGACACCCTCTCCGGCATCGAGATCGTCGACGACGGCGCGGCCGGGCGCACGCTCCTCGTCGGCAACGGCGGCTACGCCACCATCCAGGCGGCGATCGACGCCGCAGACGACGGCGACACCATCGTCGTCGCGTCCGGCACCTATACCGAGAACGTCAATTTCTCGAAGGCCGTGACGGTGAAGGGCGCCTTCGCCGGCACGGTAGGCACCGATGCGGCGCGCAGCGCGTCCGCCGGCACGGGCGAAACTAGCATCGTGGGCGACAGCGACATCACCGCCACGGGCAAGGTGACGCTCGACGGCCTGCGCTTCGTCAACAACGGCAGCAACGTGGGCGGCAACGATGCGGGCGCGACGCTGGGCATCGCGAACGGCGGCGGCCATGTGGTGGCGAACAGCATCTTCTGGTCGCCGACGAACGGCGCGGCCAACGGCGTGCTCGATCGCGCGATCTTCTTCTCGCCAGCGACGGACGGTTCGGTGACGATCACCGGCAACTACGTCACCGGCGCCGCCCAGGGAGCCTACGGCAGCGGTTCGTGGGGTCAGGGCATCTGGTTCAACGGCGGCGGCATCGACCTGACGGTTTCGAACAACATGTTCGAATATACTCGCACCGGCTTGAATCTCGACATGGCGGGCGGCTCCGACGCGACGATCTCCGGCAACACCTTCAAGACCGCCGGCACCGCCGTGGCGGTCGGCATCACGGCCGACAACGTCACCTTCAGCGACAACAACTATAGCAGCGTCGGCGACGACCTGAACGTCCGCAACATCACCGACAGCACCGTGTTCGACGCCGAGCTGGCCAGCGCGACGGTGACCCCGGCCAACGGCAACGACTTCTTCACCGTGCTGGGCGGCGGGGGCGCGGATACGCTGAAGGGCACCGAGGGCGCGGACCTGCTCGACGGCAATAACGTCGCGATCTTCGCCACGGACGCCGACGTGCTGGAAGGGCGCGGCGGCAACGACATCCTCTATGGGCGCGGCGGCAACGACATGCTCGATGGCGGCGCGGGCAACGACCGCCTGTTCGGCGACGCGGGCAACGACATGCTGGACGGCGGCGAGGGCAACGACGAACTGTACGGCGCCGGAGGCAACGACACGCTGACCGGGGGCAGCGGCATCGACACCGCCATCTTCACCGAAACGGCGCGTTTCTACACGATCAGCGGCACGCGCGATGCGAACGGTTTCTACACCTCGTTCACCGGCATCACGGGTCTGGACGGCACCGATACGCTGTCCGGCGTCGAGAAGCTGAACTTCATCAACGGCAGCAACATCGATCTGGCCGACCCGGTGCAGATGTTCAATTCGGACGGCAAGCTGGTCGCCAGCTATGCGACGATCCAGATGGCGCTCGACCGCGCATCGCCCAACACCACGATCGTATTGAAGCCCGGCACCTATGCCGAGAACCTCGTCATCAACGTGGACGGCATCACCATCAACGGCTCGGGCGCGACGCTGACGGGCAACCTGCTGTCCACCTACGACATCGCCGAAGGCGCGCTGTTCGAGCATCTGACGAACCCGGCAAAGCCCGGCATCGGCAACAGCAGCGGCACCGGCATCACCGTCAACGCCGACAACGTCACCATCAACGGCCTCGACGTGAAGGGCTTCTACGACGCCACCGTGCTCGGCAACGGCAGCGACCGGCTGACGCTGAACGATGTCGACTATCTGTCGAACCTCAACAGCATCCGCAAGGAAGGCGGCGCCGCCGTCACCGGGCTGACGATCAACGACGGCTCGATCGTGGACGGCTATGTCGGCCTGCTGATCTTCAAATCGCCGGGCGGCGGCAACCTTTCGGGGGTGAAGATCGACGGCACCGATTTCATCGATCTCGCGCGCAAGGGCATCTATTCCGAAACGTTGAGCGATGCCCGCATCACCGACATCACGATGACCAACGTGGGCCAGTACGGCGCCGCCAACGGGATCGAAGGCCCGGGCACCAACGGCACCGCGGGCAACGGCATCAACCTGAACCTGAAATACGGCACCTACCAGAACGTCGAGATCGACCACTTCACCTTCACCAATGTCGGCGCGTCGAACGGCGCGGGGCAGTCGCACAAGAACGGCGGCGCGATCTTCATCGCCGTGCGCGACGATCCGGGCAGCTACAACAGCAATCCGGCCAGCTTCACCGGCGCGGTCGACATCCATGACGGCAGCATCTCGGGCATCCTCTCCACCGGGATCGCGGTGGGCGAGCCGGGCAAGGAGAACCTCGATCCCGACGTGACCGTCACCGGCGTGACGATCAACGGCGCGCAGTCCGGTCCGGGCTTCGGCGCAGTCGCCAACGAGGCGAACGGCGCCACGCTGACCTTCAACGGTACGGCGGCGGACGATATCATCGCCGCCAGCGGCAATTCGGACGGCGTACTGGTGCTGAACGGGCTTGGCGGCAACGATACGCTGACTGGCGGCAAGGCCGGCGACACGCTGGACGGCGGCGCGGCTAACGATACGCTGCGCGGCGGCGCGGGCAACGACACGCTGATCGGCGGCGACGGCAACGACACCGCTGTGTTCTCCGGCTCCTCGCGCAATTACGCCTTCACCGGCACCGTCGATGCGCAGGGGCGCTACAGCGGCGTCTCCTCCGTCAGCGGAGCGGACGGCACCGACAGCCTCTCCGGCATCGAGACCCTGACCTTCGACAACGCCAGCTTCTCGGCCGCCGACCCGGTGCAGGTGACCGACGGAAACGGCCGGCTGGTCGGCAGCTTCGCCTCGCTGCAGGCGGCGGTGAACGCGTCGCAGAACGGTGACACGATCCGGCTGGAGGCGGGCGATTACGCCGGCGATGTCACTATCGACAAGGACGTTACGATACTGGGCGCGAACACCGGCAAGACGGGCGACAGCGCTACACGCGGGGCGGAATCGAACCTGACCGGGCAGATCTTCGTCTCGACCAACGGCGTCACGCTCGATGGTGTACGCTTCTCCGGGCAGGGCACGCCGGAGGGCTACGCCTTCGGCAGCGCTCTGGCGGTGGCGGGCTCGAACACCGTCGTCACCAACAGCCTGTTCCAGGGAACGGGCGACTCGGCGATCACCACACAGGAGGTGACCGGGCTGGACATCGGCCGCAGCAAGTTCGCCGGCTACGATATCGGCGTGTATGTGTCGGGCGGCGGGTCGACCGGGTCGATCCACGACAACCTGTTCCAGGGCGAAGGCGACGGGGCCACCGGCCTCGGCAGCGGCGTAAACAGCGAGACGAGCGGCGTTACCATCACCGCCAACACGTTCGACGGATTGTACAGCGGGGTGCTGAACCTCTTCCCGTTCGGCCCGCAGACGGTCGACCTGACGACCTACGTGTTCGGCAACGTGCTGACCAACAATACGGCGGAACGCCCGATCCAGATCTACCCGACCCCGCTCTCCACCAGCATCCTCGGCACCAACGAGAACGAGACGTTCAACGGCGACCTGCTCGCCGGCGACGCCCCGCTCAGCTTCGACGGTCGCGGGGGTAACGATCACGTTTACGGCGGCAGCGGCGCCGACACGCTTAAGGGCGGCGCCGGTGACGACGTGATCTTCAGCGGCCTGGGTGCCGATACGATCGACGGTGGCGCCAACGACGATACGGTGAACTATCAGTACTCGGCCGGCGCGGTTCAGGTCGACCTGACATCGGGCGTCAACACCGGCGGCGATGCGGCGGGCGACACGATCGTCAACGTCGAGAACGTCACCGGCTCCGGCTTCGCCGACACGCTGATTGGCAACGCGGGCGCCAACGCGCTCACCGGCGGCGGCGGCGACGACCGGATCGACGGCAAGGGCGGCATCGACACGATGACCGGGGGCCTCGGCGACGACACCTACGTGGTCGACGCCAGCTCCGATGCGGTGATCGAGAACGCCGGCGAAGGCACCGACTCCGTCGAATCCTCGGTCAGCTATACGCTGGGCGCCAACGTCGAGAACCTCACCCTCACCGGCGCGGCGATCACCGGCACCGGCAACGGGCTGGCGAACGTCATCACCGGCAATGCGGCGAACAACGTTCTATCCGGCAACAACGGCAACGACACGCTCGACGGCGGCTTGGGCGACGACACGCTCGTCGGCGGGCGCGATGACGACACCTATGTGGTCAACTCGGCCGGCGACGTGGTGTCCGAACAGGCGGGCGAAGGCAGTGATACGGTTCGCACTACGCTCGCCAGCTATACGCTGGGTGCCAACGTCGAAAATCTGGTGGCCGCCGACACCGCCGCCTTCACCGGCACCGGCAACGCGCTGGCAAACACCATCACCGGCGGCGCGGGCAACGACCGGCTGGATGGCAAGGCCGGCGCGGATACGCTGATCGGCCTCGGCGGAGACGACACCTACATCGTCGACAACAGCGGCGACGTGGTGACCGAAGCTGCGAACGCCGGAACCGACAGCGTCACCGCCAGCGTCAGCTACACGCTGTCCGCCAACGTGGAGAATCTCACGCTGGCCAGCGGGGCTGCGGCCGGCACGGGCAACGGCCTTGACAACCGTATCACCGGCAACACCGCGGCCAACACGCTGCGCGGGGAAGGCGGCGACGACTATCTCGACGGCGGCGACGGCAACGACACGCTGATCGGCGGCATCGGCAACGATACCTATGTCGTGGGGGCGCCGACCGACGTGGTGCAGGAACTGGCCGGCGAAGGCACCGATCTCGTCCTTTCGGCGGCCACCATCTATACGCTGTCGGCCAATGTCGAGAACCTGACGCTGACCGGCAGCAAGGCCGCGACCGGCATCGGCAACGGCGAGAACAACGTCCTCACCGGCAACGGCGCTAACAACACGCTGCGCGGCGAGGGCGGCAACGACACGCTGAGCGGCGGCAAGGGCAACGACGCCATGATCGGCGGCACCGGCGACGACACCTATGTCGTCGATGCGACCGGCGACACGGTGACGGAGAACGCCGGCGAGGGCACGGACGCCGTCCAGACCACGCTCGCCGCCTACACGCTCGCCGCCAATATGGAGAACCTTGCCTATATCGGCACCGGCGCCTTCACCGGCAACGGCAATGCCCTGGCCAACACCATTACCGGCGGCAGCGGCAACGACGTGCTGGACGGCAAGGGCGGCGCTGACCGCATGGAAGGCGGGCTGGGCAACGACACCTATTTCGTCGACGATGCGGGCGACGTGATCGTCGATACCGGCGGCGTGGACACGGTGAACACCGTCTTCAACACCACCACGCTGGCGGCCGGGCTGGAGAACCTGACCTTCACCGGCACCGGCAACTTCACCGGCACCGGCAACGCCGCTAACAACGTCATCAAGGGCGGCAGCGGCAACGACCGTCTCGACGGCGGCGCAGGCAACGACCGGCTGGAAGGCGGCGCGGGCAACGACACCTATGTGGTGGACGCTACCGGCGACGTGATCGTCGAGGCTGCAAACGCCGGTGTCGACACGGTGGAAACGAGCGCTTCGGCTTACACGCTGGGCCTCAACATCGAGAACCTGACCTACACCGGCAGCGGCGACTTCACCGGCACCGGCAACAGCATGGCCAACGTCATCAGGGGCGGCGCGGGCAATGACACGCTGGACGGCGGTCTTGGCAACGATACGCTGATCGGCTTCGGCGGCGACGACATCTATGTGGTCGACTCGGCGCTGGACACCGTGACGGAGGCGCTCGGCGGCGGTATCGATACGGTCCGTTCGACGGCGTCGGCCTACACGCTGGGCGCCAATGTCGAGAATATCGTCCTGACCGGCTCGGCAGCGATCAACGCGACCGGCAACGCGCTGGACAACAGCCTTACCGGCAACGCCGCCGCCAACCGGCTGGACGGCGGCGCGGGCGACGACGTGATGACGGGCGGCAAGGGCAACGATACCTATGTGGTCGACAGCAACGGCGACGTGGTGGTCGAAGGCTCGGGCAGCACGAATGGCAACGACACGATCGAGACCGTGCTCGCCAGCTACACGCTGAAGGCGAATGTGGAGAACCTGACCTTCACCGGCACCGGCAACTTCACCGGCACCGGCACCTCGGCCAACAACGTCATCATCGGCGGATCGGGCAACGACACGATCGATGGCGGCGACGGGCAGGACACGATGATCGGTCTTGGCGGAAACGACACCTACGTCGTCAGCCGCGTGGAGGATGTCGTGATCGAGGCGGCAAATGGCGGCGACGATCAGGTGCTGAGCACAGCTCAGAACTACATGCTGGCGGCCAACGTCGAGACGCTACGGCTGATCGAGAAGGGACTGAACGGCACGGGCAACGCGCTTGCCAACCTCATCGTCGGCAACGGCGGCGCGAACGTCCTCGACGGCGGAGCCGGGGCGGACGAACTGCGCGGCGGCAGCGGCAACGACACCTTCCTCTTCCGCCGCGGCGAGACGGTGGCGGGCGACAAAGTGGCGGACTTCACCGGCGCCGGCGCGGCGGTAGGGGATCAGCTGCGGCTCACCGATTTCGGCACCTACGCCAGCGGCGCCCGGATCGCGCAGGTCGGCAGCAGCGACTTCTACACGATCACCGGCGATGGCGCGCATGCCGGCTCCGTCACGATCCAGCTGATGGGCGTCTACAACCTTAATACCGCCGCGGGCAGCAACGATTACATCTTCGGCTGAGCCCGCAACCGCCTGCGACCGGATGTCCACCATCCCGCTTGCAGGTGGCCAAACGGCGGGGCGGCCGGTGATGTCAGCGCGATGTCACCCGCCATCTTCACGGTATCGCTGCCGCAAGCGCCATCCGGCCGGCGTCGAAGGGGTCATCCCGCTTCGATGCCAGCCGGATGCCTTCATGGCGGATACGCGGCCGTGCGCTGCGGCCTGCCACACCGGCTGCCGCCCCCGTTTGCGATCAAGCGGAGGATTGAGGCAAGACCCGACAGGCAGCGTGCGGAAGCATACGGGCATGGCGGATATGCGCCAATCCTGCGGGAAAGCGCCGCTTTTACGCCGGAGCCTCGAACCATGCGCGGCGGCGGCGAAACGGACAAGCAACGCATCGACACAACAGCGCGAACGCCGCCTCTCGTCGCCACCGGCC
Source organism: Alterirhizorhabdus solaris (assembly GCF_007785815.1). Taxonomy (GTDB): domain Bacteria; phylum Pseudomonadota; class Alphaproteobacteria; order Sphingomonadales; family Sphingomonadaceae; genus Alterirhizorhabdus; species Alterirhizorhabdus solaris. The sequence continues at coordinate 27,840 of NZ_VNIM01000045.1, forward strand.
GGGGGCGCAAGCGCCTGTGTCAGTGTCTACCGCTCCAGAAAGCGGGCCATGTCACCGATGACTCGTGCGCTGCCGTAGCGCGAGAGATGGGCTGTGTCGTTCATTAGCGGGTGCCCGTCGTCGTAGATCAGGCACTCGTGCCCTCGGCAAAGCCGGATCATCGGATCGAAGAAGTTTTCGGGGCCGACGATCCGCTCGAGCTTCGGGTTCATCGTCCAGTCGTTGCGGACCGGCATGTAGAAGGGCGCACCCGGATCGGCCCGCTGGGACAGCCGGTATGCCACGAACTGCGGATTGGCGACGGGGAAATCGGGGTTATCGCCGACGATCCGTACCCGCACGCCAAGCCGCCTGAGCCGTGCGGCCGTATCGGCCACGTCGCGCGGCCCCAGCCCCGCGACACGCAAAGGATACCAATAGGCCGACAGCACCACCGTATCGATGCGGTAATGGCGGATCAGTTCCAGCGCATGGGCGTTGTTCGCAGCGCAGTTTGGTCGTTTGGGGAAGGTGTAGTTCAGGATCGGCTGGCAGCCGGCCGATCCGTAGAACAGGATCGTGGCCTTCGGCACCGGCGTGAGATCGCGGATGGCGCGGCGATAATGGTTGGCGTGGCTATCCCCCCAGAACAGAATGCGCGGCCCGCCGTTACGGGTCAGGAAGCAGGTGTCGCCGGCCCAGTCACGCCAGCTTTCCCGCAGGAAACAAGTGGGGCCGGCCGGCTCGTCCTCGTTGCGGACCATGAATGCCTCAACACCCGGAAAGCGCGCGGGAAAGCCCTTTCCGGCCACCAACACGCCCCCCGCCGCCGCGGTAGCCGCCAACCCGATCACCGCGCCGATCAGGATCTGCCGCTGCGAGAAGAGGTGGCGATTGCGGAACGGCCGCTCGACGAAGCGCCACACCAGAAATGCGACCACGAACATCGCGACGAGCAGCAGCACTTGCTCCGGCACCGATGGCGGACGGAACAGGACGTAGCGGGCAAGAACGATCACCGGCCAGTGCACGAGGTAGAGCGAATAGGAGATCAGCCCGACCGCGACGAACGGTTTCGTGCCAAGCAGCCGGCCGACGAGCGTGGGCGTCCGCGTGTCGGCTGCGATGATCGCAGCCGCTCCGAGCGTCGGCCACAGCGCATTGTAGCCGGGAAAGGGGCTTTCATGGTTCAGCAGCAGCACGCTCGCCACCAGCAACGCCAGGCCCGCTGCCGCCACCAGCTCCGCATAGGCGCGGCGGCTGACCTCGAACGGCGCGCCATAGGCCAGCAGCGAGCCGATCAGCAGCTCCCACGCGCGGGTGAGCAGCAGATAATAGTTTCCGCTCGCATCCCAGTCCATCATCGCCACCGACAGCGCGAAAGAGGTGATCGCCAGCAGCAGGGTGGGCAGCAGGTAGCGCCGGCGGCCCCAGCGCGCGACGCCCATCAGGATGAGCGGGAAGACGATGTAATATTGCTCTTCCACCGCAAGCGACCATGTGTGGATCAGCGGCTTCAGCTCGACCGCGCCGGCGAAATAATCGGTTTGGTGCCAGAACAGGAAGTTGGAGGCGAACGTCGCCACACCGATCAGGCTCAGGCCGAGATCGGTCACTTCGTCCGGCATGAACAGCCACAGCGCGGCGGCAAGCGTCGCGGCACAGGTGGCGAACAGCGCCGGAAGTATGCGCCTCGCCCGCCGCTCGTAGAAGCGCAGGAGCGAGAATTCGCCCGCCTCGATTTCCTTGCGGATAACGTTGGTGATGAGAAAGCCGGAGATGACAAAGAACACGTCGACGCCGACATAGCCGCCCGGTGCCAGCCCGGACCCGAAGTGATAGAGGATGACCGGCAGTACGGCGACCGCGCGCAGCCCGTCGATATCGGAACGATAGCGCAGCGTATGCCCCGCCGCGTTCACCGCGGCGCTCCCGCCGTCATCGCCGCCGGGCTGGTACGTGCGGGCGTTCCGCGCCGATCTTCGGGCCAGGAGGAGAGCGTCATGCGGGTTTCGCCTTGAGTCCGGCGGTGTCGGCGGGGTCCGATACCGTGCCGGCACCGATAGGCAGGATCGCGTGAGCGACCAAGCCCTTTCGCAAATGCGGTAAGGCAAGCCGCCCATGCGGAACTGGCGCCCCCGCGCCTTAGCGGCTAGATATGCTGCGATAGCGTTACGCAGGGGAAAGACGGTAATGTGCCGACATCCTCATGCGGTGCGGTGCAGCATCTTGGGCCGTAGCGGCTCGGCAGGGGCATGGATGGCGAACGTGACGAGAAGCGCTGACGAGACCCCACTGAAATGTCCGGCTGCCTGGACCCCGGACAGGTTCCGCGCAAGGCGGTGGAGCATATCCGTTCGTTTTTCCCCGGTCGCTCGGCGGCGTCCCGATAACGATCTTGGCTTTCAGCGTCACGTCCGACCGGCTGACCCCGTCGGCCCCGAACGGCGCCCCGGTGCCGCTCGCGCGGGCGGTATCGATGCTTTAGACACGCGGCATGTTTTATCTGGTGGGGCTGCTGCCCGCCCGCACCGCGAGCCGGCACCGAACCCGATGGTAATGGAAACGGTGTAGACCATAGCCGTAATTCGACTCAGGCAGAGCTTGCGCGGCGTTGCGGGCAAAAGTGAGGTAGCCGATCATGGATGAACTCGGCGGCGAAGGCCGTTCACTGCCGATCTATGCAGAGTTGCCGGCGCTGCTGGCGGCCGCCGTCGTGCTCTATTATCTGCTGCGCCGCACCAGCAGCTCGGCGGGGCGCTTCGTGCTGGTCGCGGTGTGGCTGCGCTGTGCGCTCGGCGCGTTGCACGAGTTCAGCTTCAAGTCCTCGCCGCTCGGGCTGAGCTACAACGCGCTCGCATCGCTGATCGTCTTCGGCGTCGGGTTGCTGGTGGTGCGGCGGCGGCGCGCGCTCGATCCCGCCCTCATCCCCTTCTACGTCTATGCTCTCGCGCTGTTCACTAGCGCGGCGACTACCGGCCTGTTGCCGGACATGTTCAAGGAAATGACCAAGTTCCTCTACCTGATGATCCTGATCCTCGCGGTCGACGACGCCATCACCGACGAGGGCGCGGACCGTTTTCTCAAGCTGCTACTAGGGGCGTTCGCCCTGCCGTTCGGCATGCAGTTGATTTCCATCGTCCTCAATATCTCCAAGCCTGGCGAAGACGACAATGCCGCCAGCTTCATCGGCGGGGTCAATCACCAGGCTGCCTTCTCTCTGGTGCTGGTCGCCGCCCTGCTGGCGGGGTGTCTCATTCGCGGCCTGGGGGGCAGGGCGAAGCTGGCGCTGATCGCCTACGGGCTGGTCGCGATCATGGCAGCGAACTACCGCACCGCGATCGTCGCCGTCCTGCCGGTATTGGGGGCGGCCCTCGTCCTCGGCATCACGCGCCGCTTCGTACCGACGCAGCGGGCGCTGGTCGCGGGGCTGATCGCGATGGCGGTGACGGTGGCGGGCATCGCCGGCGCGGTAAAGGAGCAGGAGCGCTTCGCTGATATCGGGGTCGCGCTTTCCCAAGGCACCGACATCATCAAGCCGCCGCACACCTTCACGACGGAGGAACGCCATCTAATGTCTGGCCGCGCCGCCATCTGGAGCGGCTATCTGTATGGCTGGTACGATGGCTCGCCCGTCCAAAAGATGTTCGGCAAGGGGCCGGGTACGTCGTGGACCTATTTCGTCGTCTACGCGCACAACACGCTGGTGGGCGTGCTGTTCGAGCTTGGCCTTCTGGGATTGTTCGCCACCCTGTTCCTGTGGATCTGGATGTTCGCTCTGGCACTGCTGGCGAAGGGCGGGCCGAAAGCGGAACTGATCTTCGGCCACGTCAGCTTCTTCCTGCTGAACATGGCGACGATGCCAACCTACCTGATCGAGGGAATGATCTTCTACGGGGTGCTGTGCGGGGTCACGGTGCATTTCTATAGAACCTCGCGGGCGGCGCCGCGCCGTGTCATGCAGGATACCAATCAACCCCAGCGCGCGATCACCGCGTGACAGGCCGGGACAACGCTCGATGACCGCACCCTCCACGCCTGCCTTCGCCGTGGTCGTGCCGCTGCACGACAAGGGCCGGCACATCGAGCGCGCGCTCCGCTCGATCGCCGCGCAAACGCTGGCGCCGGCCGAGATCATCGTGATCGACGACGCCTCGACCGACGACGGCCCCGGCATCGTCGCCGCCTTTCCCGGCGTGCGCCTGCTCAGGCGGTCGGAGCCGGGACCGGGCGGTTATGCGGCGCGGAACTTGGGCATGCGCGAGGCTGCGGCACCGTGGATCGCCTTCCTCGATGCGGACGATGCCTGGGCGCCCGAACACCTCGCCACGCTGGCGG
>NZ_VNIM01000046.1 GCF_007785815.1 Alterirhizorhabdus solaris
CGTGTGGACATCGGGGGCATGGCTCCGCTGTGGAGCGCGCGCTATAGGGGGCGCCGCCAGATCGGAAAAGCCGGAAGAGAAAAGCCCCCATGACGCCCCGACCGCTTCGCCTGCCCGTCGCCGCCACGCTTGCCCTGACGATCGCCCTGTCCGCCACGCCCGCCACCGCGAAGGATCGCTCGGCCACCGCCGTGGCGCAGGCGCCGGAGACGTGGATCGTCGCCGACGACTATCCCGCCGCTGCATTGAAGGCCGGCACGGAAGGCGTGAGTGCGGTACGCTGGGACATCACGCCGGAGGGCAAGGCGGAGAATTGTTCGGTCACCACGTCCAGCGGTTCCCCCGATCTCGACCAGGCGGCCTGCACGGCGATCGTCGGACGTGCGCGCTACGTGCCGGCGCTGGATAAAAAGGGCCGCCCGGTCCGCTCGTTTGCCACGCGCCGGGTACGCTGGCAGATCCCGATAGGCCAGCCGGACACCAGCGTGCCCTACGTGCTGCGCGGCTTCTAGCGGATCGACGATGCACTGTTCCGTCTTGCTTTTGCCATTGATGGCCATCGCCACAGTTGCGTTCGCCGCCATGCCTGATCCATCGCCGCTGCCCGTGCCTCGCAGCGACGAGGCGATGTGGGTCACCACGGCGGATTATCCGGCCGCAGCCTTGAAAGCCAAGGAGGAAGGGACGGTCACCGTGGAACTACATCTCGACGCGACCGGTCGGGTGGAGCGATGCACGACGCTGGAATCAAGTGGATCGCTTTTGCTGGACGGAACGACCTGCCGGCTGATGATCGAACGCGCCTCATACTACCCGACGAAAGACAAGGCCGGTCGCCCCGTAGCTGCGCAGGTTACAAAGCGGGTACGTTGGCAAACACCGGCAGGAGCTTTACGGGGAACCCCGCCGCTGGCGCTTCGCGCCTTCCGCTTCTCGCCAGCGGCAGGCGGAAGCGCTGGGACTCCCGGCCAAGGCACCGCGTCGGCGCGTCCAACTGCCACCTACGGCCCGGCCGCGCCCGCCCCGCGTGACCGGCCGGGGCTGCTCGGCTGGCTGAAGCAGAGCGATTATCCGGCGGAGTCGCTGGAAGCGCGCGAGCAGGGCGAGCTGACCGCCTCGTTCGAGGTGAGCGAGACGGGGCGGGTGGAGAATTGCCGGATCATCCGGTCGAGCGGCTACCTTCGTCTGGACGATGCGACGTGCCCGCTGATCGAGGAACGCGCCCGTTTCCGCCCCGCCACCGACGCCGCCGGCAAGGCGATGCGATCGGCAGACGTGCGGACGTGGCGGTGGATTTTGCCGCCGCGCGGGCTGATCGGGCCGGACGGTATCGTCACGACGCCGAATTGACCTGAAACCCGGCGCCACCTATCTGCGCGAACGATCATGCCGGCCCTGCGTCGGTCTGCCGTACCTTAAGGAAAGCCCATGCTCGGCGCCGTCGCCAAGGCCCTCTTCGGATCGTCCAACGATCGCTACGTCAAGACGATGCGCGGCACCGTCGACAAGATCGCCGCGCTGGAGCCGGCGATGCAGGCGCTCGACGAGGCCGGACTACAGGCACAGACCGCAAAACTGCGGGCGCGGCTGGCCGCCGGCGAGACGACCGACGACATCCTGCCCGAGGCCTTCGCCACCGTGCGCGAGACGGCGAAGCGGGTGCTGGGCCAGCGCCATTACGACGTGCAGATGATCGGCGGCATCGTGCTCCACCGCGGCGAGATCGCCGAGATGCGGACCGGCGAGGGCAAGACGCTGGTGGCGACGCTGGCCACCTATCTTTCCGCGCTGACCGGCAACGGCGTGCATGTCATCACCGTCAACGACTATCTCGCCAGCCGCGATGCGGAGTGGATGGGGCAGGTGTACCGCTTCCTGGGTCTGACGGTGGGGGTGATCGTGCCCAACCTGACCGACCAGATGCGCCGCGACGCCTATGCCGCCGACATCACCTATGGCACGAACAACGAGTTCGGCTTCGACTATCTGCGCGACAACATGAAGTACGAGCGCAGCATGATGGTGCAGCGCCCGTTTGCCCACGCCATCGTCGACGAGGTCGACTCGATCCTGATCGACGAGGCGCGCACGCCGCTCATCATTTCCGGGCCGACCGACGACAAGAGCGAGCTGTACAAGCAGGTCGACCTGATCGTGAAGCAGATCGCGCCGGAAGATTACGAGCTGGACGAGAAGCAGAAATCGGTGATCCTCACCGAGGACGGCACCGAGCGGATGGAGCGGATGCTGGAGGCGGCCGGGCTGCTGGAAGGCGCCAACCTCTATGATTTCGAGAACACGCAGGTGGTGCATCACCTGAACCAGGCGCTGCGTGCCAACGTCGTGTTCAAGCGCGACATCGACTACATCGAGAAGGACGGCAAGATCGTCATCATCGACGAGTTCACCGGCCGGATGATGGACGGGCGCCGCTGGTCGGACGGTCTGCATCAGGCGGTGGAGGCCAAGGAAGGCGTCAATATCGAGCCGGAGAACCAGACGCTCGCCTCGATCACGTTCCAGAATTATTTCCGCATGTACCCCAAGCTCTCGGGCATGACCGGCACGGCCGCGACCGAGGCGCCCGAATTCTACCAGATCTACAAGATGAACGTCGTCACCATCCCGACGAACCTGCCGGTCAAGCGGATCGACGAGGACGACGAGTTCTACAAGAACATGCAGGACAAGTTCGCCGCGATCGCCAACGCGATCCGCGAGAAGGCGGCGACGGGCCAGCCGGTGCTGGTCGGCACCGTCTCGATCGAGAAGTCCGAGCTGCTGAGCGAGTTCCTCACCCGCGACGGCGTGGACCACAAGGTGCTGAACGCGCGCTTCCACGAGCAGGAGGCGCACATCGTCGCGCAGGCGGGCCGGCTGAAGGCGGTGACGATCGCCACCAACATGGCCGGGCGCGGCACCGACATCCAGCTGGGCGGCAACCTGGAGTTCCGCATGCTCGACGAGCATCCGGACCTGGTGGAGGGCACGCCCGAGTATGGCGTGGCGGCGACCCGGATCAAGGCCGAGATCGGCGTGGAAAAGCAGGCGGTGCTCGATGCCGGCGGGCTGTTCGTGCTCGGCACCGAGCGGCACGAGAGCCGGCGGATCGACAACCAGCTGCGCGGCCGTTCGGGCCGGCAGGGCGATCCGGGCCTGAGCCGCTTCTACCTGTCGCTGGACGACGACCTGCTGCGTATCTTCGGCCCGCAGACGATGTTCGCCAAGATGATGAACAAGAACCTCGCCGATGGCGAGGCGATCGTCTCGCCGTGGATCAGCAAGGCGATCGAGACGGCGCAGCGCAAGGTCGAGGCGCGCAATTACGATATCCGCAAGCAGGTCGTCGAATATGACGACGTGATGAACGACCAGCGCAAGGTGGTGTACGAGCAGCGTTCGGACATCATGGACGCGGACGCGGTGGACGACGTGGTCGCCGACATGCGGATGGAAACGGTGAACGGCCTCGTCGGCGCCGCCTGCCCGCCCAACAGCTACCCAGAACAGTGGGACGTGGCGCTGCTCAAGGAGAAATCCGACGAACTGCTTGGCCTCGACCTGCCGATCGAGCAGTGGGTGAACGAGGAGGGCATCGACCCCGAGATGCTGCTCGAACGCTTCCAGGAGGCGACCGCCGCCGGCATGGACGCCAAGGCCAACGAGATCCCGCTCGATTCGTGGCGCGGCGTGGAGAAGAGCGTGCTGTTGCAGTCGCTCGACCACCACTGGAAGGAGCATCTGGCCACGCTGGATGCGCTGCGGCAGGTGATCCACCTGCGCGCCTACGCCCAGAAGACGCCGATCAACGAGTATAAGCAGGAGGCGTTCGCACTCTTCGAGCGGATGCTCGGCGCGATCCGCGAGGATGTGACGCGGGTGCTGAGCCACGCGCAGTTCAACATGCCGCCGGAACTGCCGGAGATGCCGGACTTCATCACCAGCCACTACGACCCGCTGACCGGCGAGGACGACACGTTCGATCTCGACGCCGGCGCGCTGGGGCTGGTGACGACGCGGATCGCGCCGTTGCAGATGGCGCTGCCCGATCTGCCCGAGACGCTGGAAAACCCGGCCGAATGGCAGGGTCAGGTAAGCCGCAATGCGCCGTGCCCGTGCGGTTCCGGCAACAAGTTCAAGCACTGCCACGGGCGCATCGCCTGATCGGCTGACGGGTGGCCGTGTCCCGTCGCGAGACGGTGGCCGCCAGATCTGCGGGGACAGCGCGACCGGCCTCGCGGTAGGCGGGTCCATGCTCGACGGGGGGATGGATCAGGCCGACGGTGCGGCGGTGGCGGCTTGCGGGCCGGCATTGGCGCGAGGTGGCGCGGGACCGAGCGGTGTGCTTTTGACCCGTTCGAACACGGGCTGGCGGGACGACCTGCGCCTGTTCGGCTATGCGTGGGCCGCCGGGTTCGTGTTCTTCATGGTCATGCTGGCCTGAGGCGGCGCACTGGCGGTCCCGTTCAATGAACCGAAGACGTCTGCCGCTGATGCCGGGTCGCGAGCAGGCTGTTCCGGCGGCTTACGCTCAATGGGAAGGGGAACGCCTTTCGGCAGGCACGCTTTCGCTGACCCGGCTCTTTGATGCCGGCGGACTTTGGTGATTTGACCCGCCTCCCTATTGTCGGACGACGTCGAGAGACACGGCCTGACCCCCAGATCCCGCCGGTCCTCAGTCGCAGGCGCGATGCAGTTTCTGCGCCAGCCATGCGGCGATCAGGCACATCGCGGGCACCAGCAGCAGGATCTGCAACACCGTCGCGCCGATCGTCGTCAGCGCCATCACCACCACCGCGCCGATCACCATCGCCCCGGAATTGACGATGTTGTTCGCCGCCACCGTGCGCGCGGTCTGGTCCTTGGGCACTGTGGTGGTGAGAAAGGCGTAGAGCGGCACCACGAACATGCCGCCGGTGATCGCCACGCCGAGCAGCGCGACAGAGATCATCGCCGCCCCGGGATGGTGAATGAATTCGGCCAGGCCGAACAGCCGCCCATCCGGCAGCCCCTGCCAGCCGGAGGCGACGAAATACATGAACAGCACGAACCCGCCCATCAACACCACCGAGGCCGGCGCGAAACGGGCCGAAACCTTGCCGCCGAGCAGCCGGTTGATGAGCACCGAGCCGATCGCCACGCCGACCGAGAAGATCGCCAGGAACAGGCTGGCCACCTGCTCGTCGGCGGTGAACACGTTCTTCACCAGCGGCGGGAACTCGATGATGAGCACCGCCCCGATCGTCCAGAAAAAGCTGATCGAGCAGATCGCGAGAAACAGCCGGGGGATGTGCATCGTGCCCGAGACCAGCGCGATCGACGAGCGGACGATATGGAAATCGAGCTTCGGCAGATCGCCCGCCATCGGCGGCGCCGCCGGCACCTGCCGCCCGGCCAGCCACCCCAGCAACGCCACGCCGAGCACGACCATCGCCACCGTCCGCGGCTCGATGAAGCCGGCCAGGATCGTGCCGGCGAGGATCGCCATATAGGTGCCGGCCTCCACCAGCCCGGTGCCGCCCAGGACCTCGTCGGGCTCCAGATGCTGCGGCAGGATGGCGTATTTGATCGGGCCGAAGAAGGTGGAATGCACCCCCATCGCCAGCACCGCCGCCAGCATCACCGGGATCGACTTCAGCAGCAGCCCGGTGGCGCCCACCACCATGATCGCGATCTCCAGCGTCTTCACCAGCCGCACGATCCGCGCCTTGTCGCGCGTGTCGGCAAGCTGGCCGGACAAAGCGGAGAGCAGGAAGAACGGCACCGTGAACAAGGCGGTGGCCAGCGCGCTGAAACCGGCCTCCAGCTCGGCATTGGAGTAGATCCCGTAGGTCGCCACCAGCACCATCGCGGTCTTGAACAGGTTGTCGTTGAAGGCGCCGAGGAACTGGGTGCAGAACAGCGGCAGGAACCGTCGCCGTGCGAGTAGCCGGATGGAAGGGGTCATGCGGGCGGATGTTCGCTCTGTCGTTGTGGAGGGCGGGCATAACCGAACCAACGGCGCGCTCCAAGCGGAGGTTATAATCGGGCGCGGCATCTCCCCAAGCGGCGGGCAACGCGCTAGAGCGGGTATCGACATGCTGACGCTCCCCAACATCCTCACGCTCTCGCGCATCTTCGCGGTGCCGCTTCTGGTGTTCCTGTTGTGGCACCCGAGCTGGTTCGATTACGCGCTGGCGTTCGGCCTGTATGTGCTGATCGGGCTGACCGACTATTTCGACGGGTATGTCGCACGCGCGCAGGGCACCGTGTCCAAGCTGGGCATCTTCCTCGATCCGATCGCGGACAAGATCATGGTCGCCTCGGTGATCGTGATGCTGGTGGCGTTCGACAGCGTGGCGACCGGGCACCCGCTGGTCGCCGGCTGGCATGTGATCGCCGCGCTGGTGATCCTGCTGCGCGAGATCGCGGTATCGGGGCTGCGCGAATTTCTGGCCCAGCTGCGCGTATCGATTCCGGTGAGCCAGCTGGCCAAGTGGAAGACGACGTTCCAGCTCATCTCGCTCGGCGGGATCATCCTCGGCGGGGCGCTGCCGGACTGGGAATGGGTCGGCGACGTGGGGCTGCTGAGCCTGTGGATGGCGGCGGCGCTGACGCTGGTGACGGGCTGGGATTACCTGCGCGTCGGCCTGCGGCACATGGACTGAGGGGCTGCGGGTGGCGATCGAGATGCTCTATTTCGCCTGGGTGCGCGAGGCGATCGGACGGGATGGCGAGCGGGTGGACGTGCCCGCTGACGTGACGACCATCGCCGACCTGCTCGACCGGCTGGCGGCGGGCAGCGACGATCATGCCCGCGCCTTCGCCGATCGCGCCCGCCTGCGTGCGGCGCTGGATCAGGAGTTCGTGTCGCTCGCCGTCCCGATCGGGCAGGCGCGCGAGCTGGCCATCTTTCCGCCGGTAACGGGCGGATGATCGAGGTCCGCCTGCAGGCCGAACGGTTCGACCCCGGCGCCGAACTGGCGCGGCTGGAGGCATTGGGCAGTGGCGCGGTGGCGAGCTTCATCGGCATCGTGCGCGGCGAGGGCGGGCTGGCGTCGCTGCGGCTCGATCATTACCCCGGCATGGCCGAACGCGCGATGCAGGCGATCGCCGACGAGGCGGCCTCACGCTGGCCGCTGCTGGGGCTGGTACTGGTTCACCGCCACGGCACGCTGGCCGCCAACGAGCGGATCGTGTTCGTCGGCACCGCCTCCCGCCATCGCGCCGCCGCGCTGGAGGCGTGCGCGTTCCTGATCGACTGGGCCAAGGCCAAGGCCCCGTTCTGGAAGCAGGAGACGTTTCACGACGGCACGACCCGCTGGGTGGAAGCGCGCGCGATCGACGACGCGGCGGCGGCGCGCTGGTGAGCACGGCGGGCGGGGCGGCGGACGTTCCGCTGGAGGCGTTGCTCGCCGCGGTGGGCGAGGGGGACCGCGCGGCGTTTTCCGCATTGTATGCCCGCACCTCGGCGAAACTCTACGGCACCATCCTCCGTATCTTGCCGGAGGGAGGACAGGCGGACGATGCGCTCCAGGATGTCTATGCGCGGATCTGGCATATCGCCGGCAGCTACGATGCGGCACGTGGTCGGCCGATCACATGGCTCGCGGCCATCGCGCGCAACCGGGCGATCGATGTCCTGCGAAAAGGGCGGGGCGGGGCGCGGATGGTCACGCTCGATCCCGATGCGCTGGCGGCGATCCCCGACGAGCAGGTCGATCCTGCCGTCCACGCCGCACTGGTGCAATGCCTCGATACGCTCGACCCGTTGCACCGCGAATGCATCCTGCTGGCCTATCTCCACGGTGCCAGTCGCGAAGAACTCGCGGTGCGGTACGACCGGCCGACCGGCACGATCAAATCCTGGCTCAGCCGTGGCCTGCTCGCGCTCAGGGGGTGCCTGAGCGATGACTGATCCCCACGACGATATGGCGGCGACGGCAGGCGAATATGTCCTCGGCACGCTCGATCCGACCGGACGCGCCGCCTTTGCCGCACGACTGCTGGCCGATCCGGCGGCACGCGCAGCGGTGGCAGCGTGGGAGGAACGGCTGGCGCCGTTGCTGGCCGATGCGCCCGGGGTGACGCCTCCTGCCGGGCTATGGAACGGGATCGAGGCACGGATCGGGGCGGCCGGTGACACGGCGTCGAACGACAATCGCGTATCGCCCGTCTGGCGGGGTGCCGCGATCGCGGCATCGCTGGTGGCGGTGCTGGGTGGCACGCTGGCAATGCGGCCGCAGCCGGTGGCGGCGCCGCCGGTTCTGGCGCGTGGCGCCTCTTACGTCGCGGCGGTGACGGCGAAGGGGGCCGAGCCGGCGCTGCTCGTCACGATCGACCGGGCGACCGGGCATGCCGTCGTCCGCGCGATCGGGCTGACCGCGCCGGCGCGCAAGAGCCTCGAGCTGTGGTACATCGGCCCGGGGCGCGATCCGCGCTCGCTGGGGCTGGTGTCCGGCGACATGCGGGCGGAAATGCCGCTCGCGCCGATGCTGGCGAAGGGCGATCGGCTGGGCGCGGCGCTGTTCGCGATCACCGCCGAGCCGGCGGGCGGCGCGCCGGCGGGGGCGCCGACCGGCGAGATCCTGTACTCGGGCAAGCCGATGATGGTTTCGGCCAGCTAGCGCGAAGCGCGGTATCGGGCGGGCCGCTCCATCCGGGCGGGGCCGGTCGTCGAGGACATGGCCCTACGAACATGGAAACCCATTCTCCACGACGCCATAGATCCGATGGTCTCGAAGAGGAGCAGACCGGCGTCTCGCTGTTCGGACCGGACCGACCCAAGCTCCGTGACCGTACCTGCTTCAGACAAAAAAAGGGCGGCCACCCTGCGGCGGCCGCCCCCTTTTCCCGAACGTGTGTCGCTTAGGGCATCAGCACGGTGTCGACGACGTGGATCACGCCGTTGGACTGGTTGACGTCAGCCTGCGTGATCGTGCTCATGCCGCCCTTGGCATCGGTCAGCATGATCGTCTTGCCCTTGGCGGTCGCGGTCAGCGTGCCGCCCTGCGCGGTGGTGAGGGTGGCCTTGCCGCCGCCCTTCTTGATCTGCGCCGCCAGATCCTTGGCGCTCAGCTTGCCCGGCACCACGTGATAGGTGAGGATCGAGGTGAGCGTGCCCTTGTTTTCCGGCAGGACCAGCGTGTCCACGGTGCCGGCCGGCAGCTTGGCGAACGCGGCGTTGGTCGGCGCGAACACGGTGAACGGACCCGGGCCGGACAGCGTGTCGACGAGGCCGGCGGCCTTCACGGCGGCGACCAGCGTGGTGTGGTCGGCGGAGTTGACCGCATTCTCGACGATGTTTTTGGTCGGGTACATGGCAGCACCGCCGACCATCGGATAAGTCACCTTCGCCTCGGCAGACGCAACGCCGCCGACCGCGAGAAGGATCGAGGCCGCAAGGGCGCCGCGCTTGAACGTGCTGATCATCGGGAAACTCTCCTGTTCGGGCCCGCCGGTTCGTGACGGACCGCACAGATACGTCGCGCCATTATGTTTGGTTGCAACGCGCGCGGCCGTTATTTCAGCGAAATGTCCGTATCGGCGAGCGGAGCAGCGGGCGATCGCGGTTGATACGCCCCTCGCAACGCCTCCGCCAGCAGGGCGAATTCGCGGTCGCGCGGTGATCCCTTGCGCCACGCCAGCGCCACACGGCGGGCCGGATGATCGGCATCGAGCGGGCGCGCCACCACATCGGTGTTGTCGAGGATGCCGGCGTCGATCGCCATTTCCGGCAGCAGCGTGACGCCCAGGCCGTTGTCCACCATCTGCACGAGCGTATGGACCGAGGTGCCGAGCATCGTCGCCTCTGCGCGCAACTCGGGCCGGTTGCAGGCAGCCAGCGCGTGGTCCTTCAGGCAGTGGCCGTCTTCCAGCAGCAACAGCTGGGTTTCGTCGATCGAGTCGGCAGAGACGGTCGCGGGCGGCGGCGGGCCCTTCGAGGCGGGGAATGCCACCCACAGGCGATCGTCGAACAGTTCGGCCACCTCCACCTCGCCGCAATGGTAGGGCAGGGCCAGCAGCACGCAATCGACATGCCCGCGATGCAGCGCGTCGCAGGCGATGCCGCTCGTCTCCTCGCGAAGATACAGCTTCAGCTCGGGCCATTCGGCGCGCAGCCGGCGCAACATGCGCGGCAGCAGGAACGGCGCGATCGTGGGGATCACCGACATCCGCAACTCGCCCGACAGCGGCTTGCCGGCGCTGCGCGCCATGTCGGTCAGCTCTTCCGCCTCGCGCAGCACGCGTTGCGCCTTCTCTGCCATCCGCAGGCCCAACGGGGTAAAGCGCACCACCCGTCGCGTGCGTTCGACCAGCACGATGCCGATTAGCGACTCCAGTTCGCGCAGGCCCGCCGACAGGGTGGACTGGGTGACGAAGCAGGCATCGGCGGCGCGGCCGAAATGCCCGTGATCGCGCAGCGCGACCAGATACTGTAATTGTTTGAGGGTAGGCAGGAAGCTGGTCATTCATCGCCTCACTCGATCAACGACAGCCGAATAATCCATTTGATCGTTCAATGCCACCGTGGCAAACAGCTGTCACACAGTTTCACATCCCCTGAATGGAGACACCCTCATGGCTCTCACCGTTGGCGACAAGTTCCCCGCATTCGTCCTCCCGATGCAGCAGGGCACCGCGGCCCTCCCGAATGGCGAGACGATCGATACCGGCGAAACCGGTGGCAAGTGGAAGGTCGTGTTCTTCTGGCCGAAGGACTTCACCTTCATCTGCCCGACCGAGATCATCGGCTACGGCGAACTGAAGAACGACCTCGCGGATCGCGACGCGGTGCTGATCGGCGCCTCGACCGACACCGATTTCGTCCACTTCGCATGGCGCAAGTCCGACGAGCGGCTGGCCGCCTGCGACTTCCCGTGGATCGCGGACAACCAGAAGAAGCTGGCGAACGCGTTGGGCATCGTCGATGCGGAGGCCGGTGTCGCCTACCGCGCGACCTACATCGTCGATCCGCACAACGTGATCCAGCACGTCACGGTCAACGGCCTCAACCAGGGCCGCAACCCGGCCGAGGCGATCCGCGTGCTCGACGCGCTGCAGACCGACGAGCTGTGCCCGTGCAACTGGCAGGCCGGCGAGGAAGTGCTCAAGCCCGCCGCCTGATCCCTTTCGATCGGCCTGTTTCGGGGCGCGGAAGGGGGACCACCCTTTCCGCGCCCTTATTCTTATTCGGAGACGTTCCATGTCGCTCAAGGCCTTTGCCGATACGCTGCCCGATTATGCCAAGGACATTCGCCTGAATGTCGGCTCGCTGCTGAACGACCAGTCGCTGGGCGACCAGCGGAAGTACGGCCTGCTGCTCGCCTGCGCTCACGGCTCCGGCTATCGCCCACTGGTGGAGGCGACCGAGGCGGATGCGGCGGGCAAGCTGACCCCCGAGGCGGCGAACGCTGCACGTGCGGCGGCGGCCGTGATGGCGATGAACAACGTCTATTACCGCTTCGTCCACCTCGCCTCCAACCCCGAATATGCCACGATGCCGGCCAAGCTGCGGATGAACGTGATCGGCCAGCCGGGCATCGACAAGGCGGATTTCGAGCTGTTCAGCATCGCCGTTTCCGCGATGAACGGCTGCGGCATGTGCATCGACAGCCACGAGAAGGTCCTTCAGGGCCACGGCGTGAAGAGCGAGGCGATCCAGTCCGCCGCGCGGATCGGCGCGGTGATGAAGGCCGTCGCCACGGTACACGCCACGGCGGTGTGAGTGGGCGGGTTCGGTGCGGGTCTGGCGTTTCGGCCCGCACGTTCCTAGATGAGCGATACCCGTAAGGCCGGACGGAGAGCGCCTTGATGTTCGGTGGACTGATTGACTATCTCGATTCGGTGAAGGCACGCGATCCCGCGCCCCGCACCCGGTGGGAGATCCTGCTCTATCCCGGCGTGCTGGCGCTGGGGCTGCATCGCGTTGCGCACTGGCTGTTTCGCGGGGAGATGTATTTCCTCGCGCGGCTGGTTAACCACATTTCCCGCTTCCTCACCGCGATTGACATTCATCCGGGTGCCCGGATCGGCCGGCATTTCTTCATCGATCACGGCTTTACCGTAATCGGCGAGACGGCGCTGATCGGCGACAACGTGACGATCTACCAATGCGTCACGCTGGGCGGAACGAATCCGGCGAACGGCATCGCCGGCAAGCGACACCCCACAATCGAGGACGATGCGATAATCGGCTCGGGGGCGCAGGTGCTCGGGCCGATCGTCGTGGGCAAACGCTCGCGGATCGGTGCCAATGCGGTGGTGACGAAGGACGTGCCGGAAGGCGCCTCGATGGTCGGTATCCCCGCGCGTGCAACGCTGGTCGATTCGACCGAATATCAGAAGCCGTTCCTGCCCTATGGCACGTCCTGCACCGAGCGCTTCGATCCGCAGACGCAGGCGCTCGACCTGCTACGTTGCGAGGTGGAGACGCTGCGGACCCGCCTGTCGGCGCTGATCGACGAACGCGATGCGGATCGTGTCGCCGCCGATGCGACCGCCGAGGAACGCAACCGCGCCTGATGGGTGTCGTCACTCCCTTTCCCGGCCCGCGCGGCGGGCCGTCCCAGATCGCGTTCGATCGTGCCGAACTCTCCCGCATCCTCGACCTGTACGGGCGGATGGTCGCGGCCGGGCACTGGCGCGATTATGCGCTCGATCTCGGACATGAGGCCGCGGTGTTCAGCGCCTTCCGCCGGGCAGCCGAGCGGCCCGAATATCGCATCGAGAAGCGGCCTGCATTGCGCCTGCGGCAGGGCATGTGGGCGCTGGTGGGCGAGGCGGGGATGATCCTGCGACGCGGGCACGAGCTGGGGCCGGTGCTGGCACCGGTCGAGCGCAAGCTGATGAAGCTGGTCGATGATTGACGCCGTGCAGGGGGCGGCGAGCCGAGAGCGCAGGCATTTCGCGTGATCTCTCGAAACGGCCTCATGATGTCGTTGGCCTTCGTAGCGCACAATGTGAGGCAACGCGGGGACCACTGGTTTACAAGCTCGTTTGAGGCGGCCGCCAAGCTCGTCGGCCGGCAGCCGCATCCTGCAGCCTGCCGGACGCTCACGCGGCCCCGCGTGGCATAGCCGCGACGGAAGGGGGTTCGCCTTGCCGCCGCGCCATGCGACAAGCGGGGTCGCTCGTCGGGGGAATTGTCATGCGTATCCTGTTCACCGCCTTCGCGATCGCGATGGCCGGTCTATCACCCGTCGCCGCCACGGCGCAGGAAATGCCGGCCGACGATGCCACCGCGCGGAACTTCGCGGCGTTCCTCGACGGGCTGCGGCCTCGCGCGATGGCCGCTGGGGTCAGTCGCGCCACGCTTGATGCGATGCTGCCGACGCTCACCTTCAACCCGCGTGTCGTCGCGCTCGATCGCGCGCAGCCGGGTGGCAATCCGGCCGCCGGCGCCGCGCCCGCCATCGCCCCGTTCGCCCCTTATCGCGACCGCCACGTAGATGCCGATCGCATCGGCCGGGGCCGCACGCGCTATCAGGATCTGCGCCCGCGCCTCGCCCCGATCGAACGGCGGACCGGCGTGCCCGAGGCGATCATGATGGCGATCTACGGCCATGAGACGGGGTACGGCACCTACACCGGCGACTTCGACCTGCTCCGGTCGCTGTCCAGCCTGGCCTATGACGGGCGGCGGCGGGAACTGTTCACCGCCGAGTTCATCGCCACGCTGCTGATGATCGAGCGCGGCTTCCCCCGCTCGCAGATGAAGGGCAGCTGGGCCGGGGCGACCGGCTATCCGCAGTTCCTGCCAAGCATGTACCTGCGGCTCGGGGTGGACGGCGACGGGGACGGCAAGGCCGACATCTGGCGCAGCGAGACGGATGCGCTGGCCTCCATCGGCAATTACCTGACGAATGCCGGTTGGCGGCCGAACGTGCCGTGGGGCGTGGGCGTGCGCGTGCCGCCCGATCTGGACCGTGCGAGCGTCCGCTCCCGTCTCACCTCGCCGCGCTGCCCGCGCGTCTTCGACCGCCACAGCCGCTGGCTGACGATCGCCGAATGGCGACGGCTGGGGGTGCAGCCCGTCGCCAGCCCGGTGCCGGCCGAAACCGAGCTGGCCAGCCTGATCGAGCCGGACGGGCCGAACGCCACCGCCTATCTGCTGACGACCAACTACCGCTCGATCCTCGACTACAACTGCTCCAATTTCTACGCTCTGTCGGTCGGGCTGCTGGCCGATGCCGTCGCGCAATAACGCCGCCGGCTGGCTGGCGCTGGCGGGTACGGCGCTGCTGGCGGCCTGCGCGACCGACCGGCCGCAGCGTGGCGGGCGGACCGTTTCGGACACTCCGGTGAAGATCGGCGCGCCCTATCGCGCCGGCGGGCGGATGTGGGTGCCGACCGATGATCGCGACTACGATGCGGTCGGTTATGCCTCGTGGTACGGCGGCGCGCACGCCGGCCGCCCGACCGCCAACGGCGAGCGGTTCGATCCGCGCGGGATCAGCGCGGCGCATCCCACGCTGCCGCTGCCGAGCTATGTGGAGGTGACCGCGCTGGACAGTGGCCGCACGATCCTGACGCGGGTGAACGATCGCGGGCCGTTCGTGGCGTCGCGGATCATCGATCTGTCGGCCGGGGCGGCCAGGGCGCTGGGGATCGAACGGCAGGGTGTGGCGCGGGTACGAGTGCGGCGGGTGCAGCCGCCCGAGGTCGATCGCGTCGCGCTCCGGGCCGGGCGGGCGGCGCGGGCGCGGCCGGATGCGGGCCGGGAGATGCTGGCCAGCCTTGCCGTCCGCACCGCAAGCGGCCCCGCCCACGTTCGACCGTCTCCGGCAGCGGCAACACGGCGCGGCCTTGCCGCATCGTCCGGCGGGCCGGCCAGTCGGCCGGGCGGGGCGGCTCGTGTTGCGAGTACCGCCGCTTTGTCCGGCGTGGGCGTTGCATCTGGCGTCATCGCATCACCTCTTGCCTCGGCAGCGCCGGCCATCCCCGCCTCCATAGGGGCAGCGTCCGGCGCGGCGGCACTCCGAGGGGCGCTGAACGGCCCGGCCGCGTCTGGACCACTCGCGTCCGGTACGGATGCAGTCGGTTACTCGAACGGCGCATCTAGCGTCGACGTTGCCGTCCCGCTTGCCACCGGCACCCGTCCATCACCCACGCGGCCGGGGCCGGCCAGTCCCGCCATGCGCCTCTACGTCCAGGTTGCCGCGCTCGACGATGCCGACCGGGCGGATGGCCTCGCCGGGTCGCTCGCGGCGATCGGGCCGGCCGCCGCCACCGCCGCCGGGTCGCGCTGGCAGGTCCGCCTCGGTCCCTATGCCGATGCCGCCTCGGCGCGCTCTGCGCTGGCGCGGGCGCAAAGGGCTGGTTATCAGGAGGCGCGCATCGTCCGCGATTCCGCGCAGTGACAGGAAGACCGATGAAACCGTCCCGCTTGATGCCCCCCCTGTTCGCCCTGGTGCTCGCCGCCCCCGCGATGGCCGCCGCCCCGCCTTACGAGACGCCGGCGCCGGTGGCCTTCATGAAGGACCTGTCCTCGGGCGCGATCCTCTACGCCAAGGATGCGGACCGGCGGATGCCGCCTGCCTCGATGGCCAAGATGATGACGGTGTACGTCGCCTTCGACCTCATCAAGAAGGGCGACCTCAAGCTCGACCAGATGATAACCGTGCGCCCCGAAACGTGGCGCCAGTGGCACGGGCCGACCGCCGGCTCCACGATGTTCCTGTCGCCCGGCGAGCAGGTGAGCGTGCAGAACCTGCTGCGCGGCATCGTGACGCTTTCGGGCAACGATGCCTGCGTGGTGCTGGCGGAGGGGATCGCCGGGACGGAGCCGGCCTTCGCCGCGATCATGAACCAGCACGCGCAAAAGATCGGCCTGCGCAATTCCCACTTCGGCAACAGCAACGGCTGGCCCGATGGTGGCGCCACCTTCGTGACGGCGCGTGATCTGGCGACGCTGGCGGAACGCACGATCATCGACCATCCCAAGCTCTACAAGGCGTTCTACAGCCTCAAGGAGTTCACCTGGGGCAAGACGATGGGCGCGGGCGCCGACATCACCCAGCAGAACCGCGATCCGTTGCTTGGCCGTGTCGCCGGGGCGGACGGGCTGAAGACCGGCCATACCGAGGAGGCAGGCTACGGCTTCACTGGCTCTGCCGAGCAGAACGGGCGTCGGCTGGTGATGGTCGTCGCGGGGCTTGGGTCGTCCGGCCAGCGGATCGAGCAGTCGGTGTCGTTCATGGACTGGGGCTTCCGTGCGTGGCAGGCCAAGCCGATCGTGGCGAAGGGCAAGCGCGTGCAGACGGCCGAGGTCCAGCTGGGCAGCGCCGGTACGGTCGGTCTGGTCGCACCGCGCGATCTGGCCGTCACGGTGCCGGCGGGCACGGCGGGCGAGGTGCGGACGCGCGTGGTGTATGAGGGGCCGATCAAGGCGCCGATCGCGGCCGGGCAGCATATCGCCGATCTCGTCGTCACCACCGGCGACACGCCTCCGCAGACCCTGCCGCTGGTGGCCGAGAGCGCGGTGGACAAGGCCGGCTTCTTCGGTCGCATCGCCGCCGGCTTCCGCTGGCTGTTCGGCATGGCGTGAGCAGCACGCGGGGCCGCTTCATCAGTCTCGAAGGCGGGGAGGGGGTCGGCAAGTCGACGCAGGTCGCGCGGCTGGCGGCGGCGCTGCGGGCGCGAGGGCTGGAAGTGGTCGAAACCCGCGAACCGGGCGGCAGCCCCGGCGCGGAGGCGATCCGCACGCTGCTGATGGAGGGCACGGCCGGGCGCTGGACCCCCGAGACCGAGGCGTTGCTGTTCGCCGCCGCCCGCGCCGATCATGTCGCGCGTACCATCCGCCCGGCGCTGGAGCGCGGGGCTTGGGTGGTGAGTGACCGTTTCCTCGACAGTTCGCTGGCCTATCAGGGCGGGGCGGACGGGCTGGGGGCGGAGGCAATCCGCACGCTCCACGCGATCGGCAGCGGCGGGCTGCTGCCGGACCGGACGATCCTGCTGGCGATGCCCCTGCACGAGGCTTCCAACCGGGAGTGGGTCCGCGATGCCGGCGAACTGGATCGCTTCGGCGCGCGCGGGGCGGATTATCATGCACGCGTCGCGCAGACCTTCGCGGCACTGGCGGGCGATCCGGCGAACGGCCCGGCGCGCTATCGGACCGTCGGCGCGCTGGGCGACGTGGCTGTGGTGACCGACCGGCTGATCGATGCCGTGGCGGACCTGCTGTGAGCCTGATCGGCCACGATGCGGCGGTTGAGGCGTTTCGCGAGGCGATCGGGGGCGGACGCCTGCATCATGCGTGGCTGGTCGCCGGGCCGCAGGGTATCGGCAAGGCACGCTTCGCCGAGGCGGCAGCGCTCCGCTATCTGGCCGAAGGGATCGGGCCGGTCGAGGCACCGGGGCTGGATCTGCCGGACGATCACCCCACCGTGCGTTACGTCGCCGCCGGCAGCCACCCGGACTATCGCCGGCTGGAGCGGCTGTACCGCGAAAAGACCGGCGATCAGGCGCGCGGCGTCACCGTCGATCAGGTGCGCGGGCTGCAGACCCTGTTCGCCACAACGCCGAGCTTCTCCACCCGCCGCGCGGTGGTGATCGATGCGATCGACGATCTGGAGCGGTCGGGCGCCAACGCGCTGCTGAAGAACCTTGAGGAGCCGCCGACCGACACGCTGTTCCTGCTCGTCAGCCATGCGCCGGGGCGACTGCTGCCGACGATCCGGTCGCGCTGCCGCACGCTACGGCTGGGGTTGCTGGGGGAAGCCCACATGCAGGCGATCATCCGGCGCGAGCGCCCCGAGGCGGACGATGCCGAGATCGCGGCGCTGGTGGGCGTCGGCGGCGGCGCACCGGGGCAGGCGCTGCGCTTCGCCGGGCTCGATATCGCCGGGCTGGACGCGGCGATCGACGCGATCGCGCGCGGCGGCGATCCGACCAACGCCGGCCGCAGCGCACTGGCGAAATCGCTGGCGCTCAAATCCGCACAACCACGCTACGAGGCGTTTCTGGAACGGGCGCCGGCCCGCATCGCCGCCGCCGCCCGCACCGCGCCCGTGGCCGATCTCGCCGCGATCCTGCCGCTGGAGGCACAGGCGAGGTCGCTCGCCGGCAGCGCGCTGCGGCTGTCGCTCGATCCGCAGGCGACGGTGTTCGGGCTGGGCGGTCTGCTCGCGGCGCTTGCCCCGATCACGGGTGACGCTAAACCCGGTTCGACCCGGCGGCGCTGACCCGTCGCTGAACGATGCGAGTGATGTGCAAGTGACGACGGCCGACCCCTATTACATCACGACCGCGATCAGCTACCCCAACGGGCGGCCGCACATCGGCCACGCCTATGAGGTGATCGCGACCGATGCCATCGCGCGCTACCAGCGGCTGGCGGGGCGCGAGGTGTTCTTTCTCACCGGGACCGACGAACATGGCCTGAAGATGGCGCAGGCGGCGCGCGGGCGGGATATCGAGCCACGCGCATTGGCGGACGAAATGTCCGGCTATTTCCAGGAGATGACGCGCGTTCTCAACATCTCGAATGATCGTTTCATCCGCACCACCGAGCCATCTCACTACGCCGCCAGCCAGGCGCTGTGGCGGGCGATGCAGGCGAACGGCGACATCTATCTCGGCCGCTACGAGGGCTGGTATTCAGTCCGTGACGAGGCCTTCTACGACGAAAAGGAACTGGTGGGGGAGGGTGATGCCCGCCTGTCGCCGCAGGGCACGCCGGTGGAATGGACCGTCGAGGAGAGCTGGTTCTTCCGCCTTTCCGCCTTCGCCGACCGGCTGCTTGCCCACTACGAGGCGAACCCCGACTTCATCCTGCCCGAGGGGCGTCGCAACGAGGTCGTCAGCTTCGTGCGCGGTGGCCTGTCGGACCTGTCGATCTCGCGCACCAGCTTCGACTGGGGCGTGCCGGTGCCGGATGCCGACGGGCACGTGATGTACGTTTGGGTCGATGCCCTGACGAACTACCTGACCGGGGCAGGTTATCCCGACGAAACAGCGCGTTACGAGCGATTGTGGCCGGCCGATCTGCACGTGATCGGCAAGGATATCGTGCGTTTCCACGCCGTGTACTGGCCGGCGTTCCTGATGTCCGCCGGGCTGCCGCTGCCGGCCTGCGTTTTCGGTCATGGCTTCCTCCTTAACCGGGGTGAGAAGATGTCGAAGTCGGTCGGCAACGTGGTCGATCCGATCGCGATGGCCGAGACGTACGGGGTCGACCAGTTGCGCTACTTCCTGCTGCGCGAGGTCAGCTTCGGGCAGGACGGCAGCTACAGCCATGACGCGATCGTCACGCGGTCGAACGCCGACCTTGCCAACGGGCTCGGCAATCTGGCGCAGCGGTGCCTGTCGATGATCGCGAAGAATTGCGGCGGGAAGGTGCCGGCGCCCGGACCGTTGCGGATCGAAGAGGAGATCCCGTCGTTCGCCACCATCGCCGACGAACTGGCGCGCGACATGGCCAGGCTGGGGTTGAACGAGGCGCTGGACCACATCTGGGGCGTGGTGCGCGATGCCAACGGCTATTTTGCCGACAAGGCGCCGTGGGCGCTGCGCAAGACCGACCCGGCTGGTGCGGATCAGGTGCTGTATGTCGCCGCCGAAGCGGTGCGGCGACTGGCGATCCTCGTGCGATGGGCGATCCCTGCAAGCGCCGATGCGCTGCTCGACCAACTGGCGCAGCCGGCCGATGTGCGCGATCTTTCCAGTCTCGACAGCGGGTTGAAGGCCGGTCTTGATCTGCCGCCGCCGCAAGGCGTGTTCCCGCGCTGGGTGGAGCCTGCGGTCTGATGCTGGTCGATAGCCATTGCCACCTCAACTATGCCGGGCTGGTCGAGGATCAGGCGGCAGTGCTCGCGCGTGCGCGTACGTCCGGCGTGACGACGATGCTGAACATCGCCACCCGCGAAAGCGAATGGGGCGCGGTGATCGCCACGGCCGAGCGCGAAGCGGACGTGTGGGCGACCGTCGGCATCCACCCGCACGAGGCGGATACGCACGCGGCGGTCGATACGGCGCGACTGGTGGCGGCGGCGGCGCATCCCCGCGTCGTCGGCATCGGGGAGACCGGGCTGGACTATTATTACGACCGTTCCGATCGCGAGCGGCAGCGCACCAGTTTCCGCAGCCATATCGCCGCCGCGCGTGAAACCGGCCTGCCGCTGATCGTCCATACCCGCAATGCGGAGGACGACACTGCCGATATCCTTGCGGACGAGATGGGCAGGGGGGCCTTCGCCGGCGTGATCCACTGCTTCACCGCGAGCGCCGACTTTGCCGAAAAGGCGCTCGACCTCGGTTTCTATATCTCGCTCTCCGGCATCGTCACCTTTCGCAGCGCAAAGGATCTGCAGGCGACGGCGGTGACGCTGCCGGCCGACCGGCTGCTGATCGAGACGGACGCGCCATTCCTCGCGCCGGTGCCGAACCGGGGAAAGACCTGCGAACCGGCTTTCGTCGCCGACACGGCGCGCTTTCTGGCGGAATTGCGGGGGGTGGATACGTCGCGGTTGCAGGAAGAGACCGGCCGGAACTTCTTCACCTTGTTCGGCAAGGCGACGGGGTGATCCGGGCGACCGTCCTCGGATCGGGCACGTCGTCCGGCGTGCCACGCATCGGCAACGACTGGGGCGACTGTGACCCGACCGATCCGCGCAACCGCCGCCGCCGGGCCTCGATCATCGTCGAGACGGCGACCACACGTATCCTCGTCGATACCTCGCCGGACATGCGCGAGCAGTTGCTGTCGGCCGGCGTCAGCGATGTCGATGCGGTGATCTGGACGCACGACCATGCCGATCATTGTCATGGCCTCGACGATCTGCGGCAGCTTTACCATGCGCGCGGCATGCCTGTGGCGGGATACGCCGACCGAGCGACGCTGGCCTCGCTGACGCAGCGGGTCGGCTACGCCTTTGATGGTCGCGACGGTTATCCCGCGACGGTGAGCGGCAATATCCTGACGGACCGCATGATGCTCGGTGACATCCTCGTCCGGCATGTCGCGCAGCCGCATGGCTCGATCCGGTCGTCCGGGCTGCGGTTCGAGCATGAAGGAAGCTCGATCGGTTACGCCACTGATTTCGACGAAGTGACCGGGGCGATGACGGACTTCTACGATGGACTCGATCTGTGGATTATCGATGCGCTGCGCTATCGTCCGCATCCAACGCATCCGCATCTCGCCATGACGCTTGCGGCGATCGAACGCTGCAGGCCGCGCCGTGCGGTGCTGACGCACATGGACCAGTCGATGGATTATGCCACGCTGGCGTCGTCGCTGCCGAGGGGCATCGAGCCAGGATATGACGGGCTGGAAGTGACCGTGCCATGAGCGAGGACCAGGCGCTGGCGATGGCGGGAACGCTGGGAGCGATGACGCTCGTCGTTGCGTCGCTGATGGCGCGAAGGTTGCCGTTCAGACTGGTTTCGCGACTGGCGCTGCTGTGGATCATGATCTTCGTCGGGGGAATCCTGATCGTCGGCAGCTTCCCCGAGATCGTCGCATATTTTACATAATGGATATTATCAGATCATCAGATAGTGGTCGGGGTTGGGATGCTTGAGCGGTTGACGACGATCATGGCCCGCCTGCGCGATCCGGTCGGTGGTTGCGCCTGGGATCGGGTGCAGACCTTCGCCACCATCGCGCCCTACACGATCGAGGAAGCCTATGAGGTGGCCGATGCGATCGCGGCGGACGACATGGCGGCGCTGCGCGACGAACTGGGCGATCTCCAGCTTCAGATCGTCTTCCATGCGGCCATCGCCGAGGATCGCGGCGATTTCACCCTGGATCAGGTGATCGCCGGTATTTGCGACAAGATGGAGCGCCGGCACCCGCATGTCTTTGGCGATACCGCGGCGTCCCCAGGCTGGGAGAGCCTGAAAGCCGCCGAACGTGCGGAAAAGCCCGATGGCTCCGCGCTGGCCGGCGTCGCTGTCGCGCTGCCGGCGCTGATGCGCGCGGAAAAGCTGCAACGCCGCGCCGCCCGCACCGGCTTCGACTGGCCTGACGCCGCCGGACCGCGTGGCAAGGTGATCGAGGAAATTGCCGAGGTGGACGACGCCGCCGATGCCGACGCACGGACCGACGAGATCGGCGACCTGCTGTTCGCCGTCGTCAACTGGGCGCGCCACTTGGGCGTGGATGCCGAGGTGGCGCTGCGTCAGGCCAATGCCAAGTTCGAGCGGCGTTTTCGCGCGATCGAGACCGCGCCCGGTTTCGCCGCGCTGCCGCTTGATGACAAGGAGGCGCTATGGAGCGCCGCCAAGCGCGATCAGGCGGACAAGCCCCGCGACTGAAAGCGGTCGTAGTCCGCGTCGGACAGGCGCACGTCGATGACCAGCGCCTCCTCCTCCATCTCTTGCGCGACGACCTCGCCATGCGCGTGCAGCCAGGCGATCCCCGCGCCATCGCCCGGATCGAGCGACAGCGTGCGCATCCGGCTGCCCTGCGACAAGCGCGCCGAGAGCATCAGGCGCAATGCCTCCACCCCCTCCCCGGTCAGCGCCGAGAGCGTGACGACATCGTCGCGCCGCGCCGATTCGCCCAGCACGGCCTCGTGCTCGTCGCCTTCCAGCAGGTCGAGCTTGTTCCATGCCTCGATGATCGGGGCACCCCCCTCCCCGCGCGCACCGATATCGTCGAGCACGGCCTCCACGTCGGCGGCCTGCGCCTCGCTGTCCGGATGCGAAATATCGCGGACGTGGACGATCAGGTCGGCCGAAATCACCTCCTCCAGCGTGGCGCGGAAGGCGGCGACGAGTTGCGTCGGCAGGTCGGAAACGAAGCCCACCGTATCGGACAGGATCACCTTGTCGATGCCGGGCAGGCCAATCTGTCGCATCGTCGGGTCCAGCGTAGCAAACAGCAGGTTCTCCGCCATCACGTCGGCACCGGTCATGCGGTTGAACAGCGTCGACTTCCCGGCATTGGTGTAGCCGACCAGCGCCACGATCGGCCACGGGGCGCGCTTGCGACGGGCGCGGTGCAGGCTGCGCGTGCGGGCGACCTGCTCCAGTTCGCGGCGCAGCTTGGCCATGCGATCACGGATCAGCCGGCGATCCGCCTCGATCTGGGTCTCACCCGGGCCACCGAGGAAGCCGAAGCCGCCGCGCTGCCGCTCCAGATGGGTCCAGCTGCGCACCAGCCGCCCGGCCTGATAGTCGAGATGCGCCAGTTCGACCTGAAGCCTCCCCTCGGCGGTGCGCGCGCGCTCGCCGAAGATCTCCAGGATCAGCCCGGTGCGGTCGATCACCTTGGCGTCGAGCGCCTTTTCCAGATTGCGCTGCTGGATCGGGCTGAGCGCGCCGTCGATGATGACCAGTTCGGCCTCGGCCATGCGCGCCGCCTGCCCGATCTGCTCGACCTGACCCGAGCCGAACAGCGTTGCGGCCTTGGGCGCACGCAGGCGGAATGCCATGCGCTCGATCACGTCGATGCCGATCGCGGCGGCAAGGCCGGCCGCCTCGGCGAGCCGCGCCTCGCTGTCACGCGCGGCATCGCCCATGTCGGGAAAGGCGACGATGGCGCGGGCGCCCCGCGCCACGCCATCATCGTCGGCGCGGCTGAAGACGCTCAATCGGCTTCGCCGTCGAACTGGGCGAGATTGATCGGGTTGGCCGGCTGCACCGTGGAGATCGCGTGCTTGTACACCAGCTGCGACATGCCGTCGCGGCGAAGCAGCATGCAGAACAGGTCGTAGGCGGCGATCTCGCCCTGCAACATCACGCCGTTGACGAGGAACATCGTCACCGGCTCGCGCGCACGCCGCACCGCACCGAGGAACACCTCCTGCAACAGGGTCGCCTTCTTCTCCTCGGCGAAGCCCTTCTCGATCTCGGACAGGTCGAGCGGATGGGCCGGCATCACGGTGGAGATGGCGTGCTTGTAGATCAGCTGGCTCTGCCCGTCGCGCCGCAGAAGCACCGAGAAATTATCGAACCAGGTGATGATCCCCTGCAGTTTCACGCCCTTGACGAGGAACATCGTGACCGGTGTCTTCGATTTGCGCAAGCTGTTGAGGAAGATATCCTGAAGGTTGTTGACCTTGTCGGCCATGGGTCCGGTCTCCGGAACTTGGCGGGACGTTTGCCCGCTTGAGCGCCCGTTGCAGGCGTCGTGCATGCCCCGCCGGGTGCGGGAACAATGGTTTCTACCGCAGCTGCGAAGGCGCGTCTATGGGGCTTAAGATGTCATAATGCCTCAAGGGTTAGCGGACACTCTCGAACGGGCGCGCTATACTGATCGCCGGCGGATATCCGCTGTAACGAACGGCCGGTCCAATAGGTACAGTTGATTACCCTCCAACGAGCTGTGGCTTCTTGAGTATAGACATCACCGATGTAGGCATTATCCTCTTGACCTTCAGAAGCATCAACCAGCATCCATCTGCCAGAGACGAGGAGGAGCGTTTCTCCGATCACGAGGCCGCTCACCGCCAAGATCAAGGCAGATTTAAGGGGCTGCGTGCGGTCACAGATTATCATGGCAGAGCAATCACTCCCCCCCCTCCTCCTTCGGATCAGCTAGCCCCAGCGTCTTCAGCTTGCGATGCAGCGCCGACCGCTCCATCCCGATGAAGGTGGCGGTGCGGCTGATGTTGCCGGAGAATCGGCGGATCTGCACGCGCAGATATTCGCGCTCGAACGTCTCGCGCGCCTCGCGCAGCGGCGTGCCCATGATCGACTTGGCGTGCTCACCCGGATTCAGCCGCGTCTGATCGCTCAATACCTCGGGCGGCAGCATGTCGATGTCGATCGTCGCCAGCCGGTCGCCCGGCGCAAGGATGATCGTGCGCTCCACGACGTTGCGGACCTGCCGCACATTGCCGGGCCAGTCATAGGCCTGCAACGCCGCCACCGCCTCAGGCGACACCACCGGCGTCGGCACGCGGCGCTCGGCGGCGTAGCGGGCGACGAAGTGATCGACCAGCGCGGGGATATCCTCACGCCGCTCGGTCAGCGCGGGCAGATGCACCGGCACCACGTTGAGGCGGTAATAGAGATCCTCGCGGAAGCGCCCGCCGGCGATCTCCTCGGCCAGATCGCGCGACGAGGCGGAGACGACGCGCACGTCCACCTTCACCACCCGCTGTCCGCCGACGCGGTTGAAGCTCTGGTCCGTCAGCACGCGCAGGATCTTGGCCTGCGCGGTCAGCGGCATGTCGGCGATCTCGTCGAGGAACAGCGTGCCGCCGTGCGCCTGTTCGAGCAGGCCGGGGCGAACGACCTCCTGCCCGTCCTCCAGCCCGAACAGTTCCTCCTCCACCCGCTCCGGCGTCATCCGGGCAGCCGAGACGACGATGAACGGCGCGTTGATCCGCGGGCTCCACATGTGGAGCAGGCGCGCGGCCACTTCCTTGCCGACGCCCGCCGGACCGCTGATGAGCACCCGGCTGCCGGTGGCGGCGACGCGCTTCAGCGTGGCGCGCACGCTGTTGATCCCGGCGGACGAGCCGGTCAGTTCGTCCTCACGGCCGATCTGCGCCTTCAGCGAGGCGTTCTCCCGGCGCAGGCGATCAGTCTCGGTCGCACGCGCCACCAGCAGCAGCAACTGGTCCGCCTGAAACGGCTTTTCGATGAAATCCACCGCGCCTCGCCGGATCGCCGCCACCGCCGTATCGATATTGCCGTGGCCGGAGATCACCAGCACCGGCAGCGACGGGTCCCGCCGCTTGATCTCGTCCAGCAGGTCCAGCCCGTCCAGCCGCGAGCCTTTGAGGTAGACGTCGAGCAGCACCAGAGACGGGCGCCGCTCGGCGCAGGCGGCCAGCGCGGAATCCGCATCGGCGGCGGTGCGGGCGGCATAGCCCTCGTCCTCCAGCACACCCGCCACCAATTCGCGAATGTCCTGTTCGTCATCGACGACCAATACGTCCAGAGCCATGTCTCAACCAATCTTCATGCGGGTAAGCCCGGTCATCCGGCTGTCGCCGTCGTCCGTGGTGTCGTCGTTCTCGGCGGCCAGCGGCGCCAGCGTGGCGGTGTCGAACGAAAGCCGCACCGCCGTGCCGCCACCCGGCCTGTCATTGAACGTGATGGCGCCGAAATGTTCCTCCACGATCTTGCGGACGATCGCGAGGCCGAGCCCCGTGCCGCGCACGCGCGTGGTCATATAGGGTTCGGTGATGCGCTCGCGCTCGGCGGGAAGGCCGATGCCATCGTCGCATACGGTGATGACGAGGCGGCCATCATCGGCGCCGATCGTCAGCACTACGGTGCCGGTGGGGTCTGGCTTGGCCTCGATCGCCTCGACCGCGTTCTTGACGATGTTCGTCAGCGCCTGCCCGATCTGGCGCCGGTCGCACACCATTTCCGGCGAGGGGTCGGGCGCGTCGAGGCGGAAGGCGATCGCGGGATGCGCCACCTCGTGCAGAAACAGCGAGGCGCGCGCGATGTCGACGATCGCCTCGTCACGGAACACCGGCTTGGGCATGCGCGCGAACGAGGAGAATTCGTCCACCATCCGCCTGAGATCGCCCACCTGCCGCACGATCGTGCCGGTCAGCCGCTCGAATGTGGCGGGGTCGGACGTGACCTCCTGGCCGTAGCGGCGTTGCAACCGCTCGGCCGCGAGCTGGATCGGAGTGAGCGGGTTCTTGATCTCGTGCGCGATCCGCCGCGCCACGTCGGACCACGCGGCGCGACGCTGGTCGAGCAATTGCTGGGTGATGTCGTCGAAGGTCAGCACATGGCCACTGCCGGTGCGCACCAGCTTCACCGCCAGCGTGCGCTGCTCGCCACCGGTGGCAAGCTGGATCACCGCCTCGCGATCGGTGGCGCCAAGCAGCCCGGCCAGTTCCGGCGCGACCTCGGCCAGCAGGCGGCCGGCGGCATCCTCGTTCCCCGTCTTCAGCAATGCCGCGGCGGAGGGGTTCAGCAGGCGGATGCGCCCCTCCTCCCCGATCGAGATCACCCCGGCGCTGACCCCGGACAGCACGGCCTCGGTCAGCGCCCGGCGACTGTCGGCCTGCGCGTTGGCGGTGACGAGCGCGCGGGTCTGCTCCTCCAGCCGCCCGGTCATGCGGTTGAAGGCGGTCGCCAGCGTACCGATCTCGTCATGCAGGCGCGGCGTGGCGACACGGGCGGTCAGGTCGCCGCCGGCGATCCGCCGGGCCGCGCCGACCAGTTCGGACATGGGCCGCACCAGCCGGTCCGCCACCTTGAACGCCACGATGATGGCGATGCCGACGATCAGCAGCGACACCGCCAGCAGCGCGATGTTAAAACGCAACTGGAGGATGCGCGACCGTTCGATCATGCTCTTGTAATCGCCCAGCGCGCTGCGGGCGCGGGCGACCGAGGACAGTACGGACGGATCGACATGGCGCGAAGCGTAGAGGAACACGTCGGCCTGCGGATCGAGCCGCACGACCGTTTCCATGCGGTCGCCCGCGTCCGTCACCACCCGCGCGCGCCCGTCGCGCAGTTCGCCGATCGCGGCGGCGGGCAAGCGCAGTTCCAGCGGGCGCTTGTCGAGGTTGGCGCCCGCGATCAGCCGGCGGTTGCCGTCCCGCCCGATCACGATCACCGCCGCCTCGTCCAGATTGCGCGCCGCCACCTGCCACGCCAGCCCCTCGGCGAAGCGGGGCGAATCTATGCCGAAGGTGGACGAATAGCCGTTCACGTCGCCACCCATCGATACGACGTCGGCGACGATGCGCTGCTTGTTTTCCTCGACATAGGCCTGCGCCACGCTGTCCGCATTCTCCAGCACAGTGCGCGCGCGATCGGAGAACCAGAACTCGACACCATATTGGAACAGGAGCGAGGCGAAGATCACCACCAGCAATGTCGGCACGCTGGCGATTACCGAGAACAGCGCGACCAGCCGTACATGCAGCCGGGCGCTGCCCCCCACCCCCGATCGCGCCGCCCGCCCCTTCGCCACGCGGCGCGCGACCAGCACGAGCAGCCCCATCAACGGCACGAGATTGGCCACCAGCAGCAGCGCGACCATCGGCGGGGTGAGCAGGCGGGCGGACGATCCGCCGACGGTGACGATGAAGTAGCTCGTCGCCATGATCGCAACCGCAACGACCAGTGTCGTCACCTCGACCACCGGCATCAGCTGACGGCGGAAACGCATGTTCAGGCTGCGCCGCCAGCGTGGCACGGCCTTGGAACGCGACTGGGAGGCGGACTCCATCGTTGCCTGCATACCACAAGCGCGTTGCCGTTCAATCACAGTCGGCGCACGCCGGTCGCGTCGTTCAGCCCATCCGCCGCACGTCGCCCGGGTCGATCCCGCGCTCCGTCAGCTTCTTGCGCAGGGTGTTGCGGTTGATGCCGAGCAGTCGCGCCGCCTTCAGCTGGTTGCCCCGTGCGGCTGCGAGGGTCAGCTTCAACAGCGGCCGTTCCACCTCGGCCAGGATGCGGTCGTACAGCCCGTCCGGCGGCAGGTCGCGGCCGAAGGCGGCGAAGTAGCGCGCCAGGTGCAGCTCGATCGCGTCGGCGAGCCCGCCGGAGGGGGCCAGTGCCGGGCCGCCCTCGATCACGCCGCCGCCGTGCAGCTGCTGCTCGATCACGCCGGCGGTGATGACTTCCTCACGACTCAGCGCCGCGAGCCGCCGCATCAGGTTTTCCAGCTCCCGCACATTGCCGGGCCAGCCGTGCGCCGCCAAGCGCTCGATCGCGCCGCCGTCGAGCAGCTTGCGCGGCAGCCCCTCGGCCGCCGCCCGGTCGAGGAAATGGCGGGCCAGCTCGGCGATGTCCTCGATCCGCTGGCGCAGCGAGGGCAGCCGCACCGGCACGACGTTGAGCCGGTAATACAGATCCTCGCGGAAGGCGTGGTCGGCGATCAGCCGGGGCAGGTCCTTGTGCGTCGCGGCGATGATCCGCACGTCGGCGCGGATCGAGCGCGCGCTGCCCACGGGGGTAAACTCCCCCTCCTGCAATACTCGCAGCAGCCGGGTCTGCGCCTCGAACGGCATGTCGCCGATCTCGTCGAGGAACAACGTACCGCCCTGCGCCTGCTCGAACCGGCCGGCGGTGCGCGCGGCGGCCCCCGTAAAGGCGCCGCGCTCGTGGCCGAACAGCTCGCTCTCGATCAGCTCGCGCGGGATCGCCGCCATGTTGATCGCCACGAAGGGTCGCTTGGCACGCGGGCCGAGATCGTGGATCGCGCGCGCCACCAGCTCCTTGCCGGTCCCCGATTCGCCCAGCACCAGCACCGTCAGGTCGTTCGCCACCACCCGCGCGATGGTGCGATACACCTCCTGCATAGCGGGCGAGCGGCCGATCAGCGGCAGCCCGTCCCCCGCCGGCCCGTCCGGCACCGCCCCGGCCGTGCCGCCGGTCGCGGCCA
Source organism: Alterirhizorhabdus solaris (assembly GCF_007785815.1). Taxonomy (GTDB): domain Bacteria; phylum Pseudomonadota; class Alphaproteobacteria; order Sphingomonadales; family Sphingomonadaceae; genus Alterirhizorhabdus; species Alterirhizorhabdus solaris. The sequence goes on from NZ_VNIM01000046.1 coordinate 29,249, forward strand.
GCGCATCGGCGACGGCGCGGGTCAGCTCGCCCAGGTCGAACGGCTTGGGCAGATAGTCGAAGGCACCCTGCTCCGTCGCGCGGACGGCGGTGGCGAGCGTGTTCTGCGCGGACAGCACGATCACCGGCATGTCCGGGTGGGCACGCAGCATCTCCGGCACCAGGTCGAGCCCGTTGCCATCGGGCAGCACCACGTCCGTCACCAGCACCTGCGGCACGAAGCGGCGCATCACCGCGCGTTGCTCCGCGACGGAGGCGGCGACCTCCACCTGATAACCGGCACGCCGCAGCGCCTCGCGCACCACCGTGCGAATGGCGGCGTCGTCGTCGACGACGAGAATGCGTGCGCCACTCATGGCCTGGTCTTCATGCGGGCGTACTGGCACGCGGCAACAGCAAACGGAACACCGTACGTGGCGGCGTGCCCTCGCGCGCATATTCCACGATGCCGCCATGATCGGCGACGAGCTTGTCGACCAGCGCCAGCCCCAGCCCGCCGCCGCTGCGCTTGGAGGTGACGAACGGATCGAACAGATGGTCGGCGATCCCGGCGGGCGCGCCCGGCCCCTCGTCGATCACGCACACCTCGATCGGCAGCGGCCGGCGGCTGTCGCCCGGCGCGCCGCGCAGCGACACGCCATGGCGATAGGCGGTGCGCAGCGTGATCGCCCCGCCGCTCGCCTCGGCGGCGTTCTTCATCAGGTTGATGAGGATCTGGATCAGCGAATCGTGATGCCCCAGCACCGCTGGCAGCGACGGATCATAGGCCTCGCGGATCGCCCGCCCGCGCGCGAAGCCCTGCAACGCCACCTCGCGCGCGCGGCCCAGCACGGCGTGGATGTTCTGCGGCGACAGCGTGAGCGGGCGGGTGTCGGTGAAGCCCTCCATCCGGTCGATCAGCGCCGCCACCCGGTCCACCTCGTCGCGGATCAGCCGGGTGAGGTCGCGCGATCCCTCGTCCACCGTCGTTTCGAGCAGTTGCGCCGCCCCCCGGATGCCGGAGAGCGGGTTCTTGATCTCATGCGCCAGCATCGCCGCCGCCCCCACCGCCGTCAGCCCGCCGCCGGCCCGGTTGCCCGCGCGCGCCACCAGATGCGCGGGGACGTGGAGATGGATCGTCACGACCTTCCAGTCCGCCCGCTCGGGCAGCGGCGCCGCCATCAGGTCAACACGCTGGCGGCGGCCATCGGGCAGCGCCAGTTCGATATCATAGGCCGCGCACGGCGCCTCACTCGCCAGAACCTCCGCCGCGCGACCGATCAGCGCCTCCAGCGGGCGGCCGACGATACCGGCATAAGCGAGGTTCAACAGCGTTTCGGCGGCGATGTTGGCGTCGGTGATGCGGCCCTGCGGATCGATCGCGAGCATGGCGACGGGCAGCGCGGCGAGCAGTTCGGCCGCGCCCGGTTCTCCGGTCGCCGGCTGCGCGCGCCGGCCGAAGCGGATCAGGCCGCCGCGCGGGAGAGCCACGGACCGTAGAACTCTTCCAGCATCGACAGCACCACGTTGGAGTCAGGCTCCTGGTTCACGCGGTTGCGGAACTCGGCCGACCCCGGGATTCCCTTGGTGTACCAGCCGATATGCTTGCGGGCCATGTTCACGCCGGTCATCTCACCATAATGGTCGAGCATCATCCGGTAATGCTCGGTAATCATGGCGTATTGCTCGTCCAGCGAGGGGTCGACGCGGCGCTCCCCGGTCTGCAGCCAGCGCATCACCTGCCCCAGCAGCCACGGTCGGCCATACGCCCCGCGCCCGATCATCACGCCATCCGCGCCCGACTGGTCGAGCGCCGCGTCGGCATCCTCGATCGAGCAGATATCGCCATTGGCGATCACCGGCAGGCGAACGGCGTCCTTGACCTGGCGGATGAAGGCCCAGTCGGCGCTGCCCTTGTACATCTGGTTGCGGGTGCGGCCGTGGACGGTGATGAGCTTCACCCCCAGATCCTCGGCGATCCGCGCCAGCTCCGGCGCGTTCAGGCTGTCGTGGCACCAGCCCATCCGCATCTTGAGCGTGACGGGTACGTCAACCGCCTTCACCGTGGCGTCGATGATCGAGGCGGCCAGCGTCAGATCGCGCATCAGCGCCGAGCCGGCATCGCCGTTCACCACCTTGCGCACCGGGCAGCCCATGTTGATGTCGATGATGGCGGCGCCGCGATCCTGATTGAGCTTGGCCGCCTCGGCCATCTCGCGCGGGGCGCAACCGGCGAGCTGCATCGAGATCGGCTCCTCCACCGCATCCCACGCCGCCTTCTGGAGCGACTGGCGCGTCTCGCGGATCATCGCCTGGCTGGCGATCATCTCGGTGACGTTCAGGCCGGAGCCGTAGCGTTTCACCACCTTGCGGAACGGCATGTCGGTCACGCCGGTCATCGGCGCGAGGATCACCGGCGTCTCGATACGCACCGGACCGACCATGATGGGAGAGAGACGCACTTGCCTGACCTGCCGCTGACGTGCCTAAAAATACGGCAAAACCCCTAGCGCCAAAGGCGCTGGCGGGCAAGGCTCGGCTCGGCTAGGGCGCGGCCATGCCCGCCTCCCC
>NZ_VNIM01000047.1 GCF_007785815.1 Alterirhizorhabdus solaris
CTTCAGCCCCGCCCATGCCATAACGATCAGCGCGGCCAGCGTGGTCAGCGCGACGATCGTCCACAGGGTCGCTTCGGTCATCGTGGTGACTCCTAGTCGCGGCGGCGGAGCGCCTCGATCTCGCGGTCCAGCGCGTGGGTGCGGTCGCCATCGGTGGCGATGCGTTCCAGCACGGCCACGCGCTCCTTCAGCGTGCGCAGTTCGTCGCGCAGGCGGGCGGTGTCGGGGTCGGGCGCGGCATCGGCGGGCAGGTCGTTGCCCAGGCTGTCGCGGCGTATGCCGTACTTGGCCTTGAACACGCCGGCCACCGCCGCGATCGCCACGATCAGCACGACCATCTCGAACGGGTTCATCGTCTGTCCTCTCGTCTGCCGGGTTTTCAGCGCAACGCGTCGATCTCGCGCGCCAGGCGGCTGTTATGGCTGGTCACATGCGTTTCCACATCCGCCAGCCGACGGTCGATATCGCGAAAGCGCGAGCGCACGTCGCGGATCGAGCGGCCCGGCTTGGCGCGCACGCCCTGCCAGAACTTCGCCTCCTCCGGGTCGGTGTCGGCGAATTCGCGCGGCAGGTCGCCCGCCACCGCGCCGGCCACGCCATAGGCGATCAGCGTCCACGGAAAACCGCCGAGCAGGGTGAGCAGCACGACTCCGACGCGCACCCAGGTGACGTCGATGCCGGTGTAGTCGGCGATGCCGGCGCAAACGCCCATCATCTTGCCGTTGCGCTTGTCGAGATAGAATTTGGTGCGGCGGGCGGACATGGTTCGGTTCCTTCCTGCTTATGGGGTCAGCGGTCGGCGCGGTCGCGCCAGTCGGCGGGGCGGGCGGGGACGACGCCGGCGGCCGGATCGTCGGCGGCCACGATCCGCTCGATCGTGCGAAGCCGCTCGTCCAGCCGGCGGGCCAGCTCGTGCAACTCGTCGAGCAGGTTCTCGTCCTCCACGCTCAGGCCGCCGGCGCGTTTCCACTGGGTGATGTAGTGGAACAGCAGCCACGGCAGCCCGAGGAAGATCAGGCTGATCGCGAGAATACCCTCGACGTCCATGGCTCAATCCTCCCGCTTGGCGACGCGCGCCTTCATCGCCGCCAGCTCGGCATCCACCTTGTCGGCGGAGCGCAATTCGGCGATCTCCTCCTCCAGCGATTTCGGTGCGCCGCCCATGCCGGCGGCATCGGCGCGGCCCTCGGCGTAATCGACCCGGCGCTCGATTAGCTCGAACTTGGAGAACGCCTCGTCGATCTTCGGGCCTGCGTACATCTCGCGCATCTTCGCGCGGTTGTTGGCCGAATCGAGCCGGGCGGCGAGGCTGTTCTGCCGGGCGCGCGCCTCGCGCAGCTTGGCCTGCAGCTTGGCGATGTCCCCTTCCGAGGCGCGGAGCGACTCATCGAGGAGGTCGATCTGGTCGGTCAGCTCGACAGCGAGGTCGCCCGCCTTCTGCTTTTCCACCAGCGCGGCCTTGGCCAGATCCTCTCGGTCCTTGGAGAGTGCAAGCTCGGCCTTCTCGGTCCAGCTGGCCTGCACCGCGTCCAGCTTCGTGATCTGGCGGCGCATCTCCTTCTGGTCGGCGATCACGCGGGCGGCGGACGCACGCACCTCCACCAGCGTCTCCTCCATCTCGAGGATGATCATGCGGATCATCTTGGCCGGATCCTCCGCCTTGTCGAGCAGGTCGGTCACGTTGGCGGCGATGATGTCTCGGGTGCGGGAGAAGATTCCCATCGGTCGATACTCCTGGTTACGCGGGGGGCTTACACGGGGTGGCAGGTCAGCTGCTGGGGATCGCGGCGGTCTGGACGGCATCATGCTTGGGGGCGGGGCGGCTGGCGAGTGCCTTCACCGATTGCTCGTGCCGGGTCAGTTCCTCGGGCGACGATGCCTGGCCGAAGTATGCCTGCATCAGCACCGTACGCGGGCGGCCGCGATAGCCGGCGGGCAGCGGCGGGTAGGCGAGATCGCCGGCCAGTGCCAGCACCCGTTGGTCCACCGCACGCACGCCGCTCGATTCGGTGATGCGCGCGTCGGCGAAGCGGCCCTCCGCATCGATCGACACCGCGACGACGGCGATCAGGTGATCGTGCCGGGTGAAGGCGGTGGCCGGCGCGCTGAGCCGCGCATCCAGCTGCGTGCCCACCGCTGCCTGCCAATCGGCCAGGGTGAGCGGCGCGTTCGGCGTCATCGCCCCTGCGGTGGCCGGCTCCGCGGCGGCGGCGGGCGCGATGGCGGCACCGATGCAGGCGGCGGACAGCAGCAGCGCGGCGGTGGTGGAAAGCGCGAGGCGGCGGGCGGTGGCGAAGGTGGTCATGGCGGATCTCCCTGTTTGCGATGTCGTTCCCGCCTTGAGCGGCGGTTGCTTCATGCTCTGCAGGGGGCGTGCCAAATCGCATGATGGCTGGTTTTACGGCATTATTCCGTTCCGACGCGCCATATTGTCCGCGCCATCTTGCCAACGGTTGGGAGAATCCGCCAGATTGCGGGAATGGAGCGCGACAGCCAGTTCATCGGACAATCGGGCGCCTTCCTCGATTCGGTCGAGCGGGCGAGCCGTGCCGCAGCGCTCAACCGCCCGGTGCTGGTGGTGGGCGAGCGCGGCACCGGCAAGGAACTGGTCGCCGAGCGGCTCCATCGCCTGTCCCCGCGCTGGGCCGCGCCGCTGGTGACGATGAACTGCGCCGCTCTGCCCGAGACGCTGATCGAGGCGGAGCTGTTCGGCCACGAGGCTGGCGCGTTCACCGGCGCCACCAAGGCGCGCATCGGTCGCTTCGAGGAGGCGCATGGCGGCACCCTGTTCCTCGACGAACTGGCGACGCTCTCCGCCGGCGCGCAGGAGCGGCTGCTGCGCGCGACCGAATATGGCGAGGTGACGCGGATCGGATCGAGCCGGGCGATCCGCGTGGACGTTAGGATCGTGGCGGCCACGAACGAGCATCTGCCCGATCTCGTCGCGCGCGGCCGCTTCCGCGCCGATCTGCTCGACCGGCTGAGTTTCGAGGTCGTCACGCTGCCGCCGCTGCGCGTGCGCGAGGGCGACGTGGCGGTGCTGGCCGATCATTTCGGCCGGCGGATGGCGGCCGAGCTGGACTGGGTGCGCTGGCCCGGCTTCGCCACCGAGGCGGCCGCCGTGCTGGCGGGTCACGACTGGCCGGGCAACGTGCGCGAGTTGCGCAACGTGGTGGAACGCGCGGTGTACCGCTGGGACGATGCCGAGCGGCCGGTCGGGACGATCGAGTTCGATCCGTTCGCCTCGCCGTGGCGCCCGGCCGCGCCGGCCGCTGCGCCCGCCCCGATGCTCTCGCCCTCGCCGCCGCCTGCTTCCCCCGAATGCGACGACCTGCGGGCCGCCTGCCACGCGCACGAGCGCGCCCTGCTGGAGGCGGCGCTGGTCCGCTGCCGGTTCAACCAGCGCGCCACCGCCGGCGCGCTGAAGCTCAGCTACGACCAGTTGCGCCATGCGTTGCGCCGCCACGACCTGCTGGACCGCCCCTAACCGCTAACGTCTCGCAACTAGCCTTTTTGCTGCACAATTCGCCGGCGCAGGCGTTACGGCCCTCGACGTCATTCTAGCTGGAGAAACCAAATGGCCTTCGAACTCCCGCCGCTTCCGTTCGACAAGTCCGCGCTGGAGCCGCACATGTCGGCCGAAACCTTCGACTATCATCACGGCAAGCATCACAAGGCCTATGTCGACAAGGTCAATGGCTGGATCGACGAGAAGAGCCTTGCCGGCAAGTCGCTGGTCGAGGTCATCAACGTTGCCAAGGATACGGGCGACAAGGGCCTGTTCAACAACGCCGCGCAGATCTGGAACCACACCTTCTTCTGGAACTGCCTGGCGCCCGCCGGCCAGAAGCCGAGCGGCAAGCTGGCCTCGCTGATCGAGGAAGGCTTCGGCTCCACCGACGAGCTGGTCAAGAAGCTGGCGGCCGAGGCGGTCGGCCACTTCGCCAGCGGCTGGGCGTGGCTGGTGCTGGACGGCGACAAGCTCGCCATCACCTCCTACCACGATGCCGATACGCCGATCGTCCACGGCGCCAAGCCGCTGCTGACGCTCGATGTGTGGGAACATGCCTATTACATCGACTATCGCAACGCCCGGCCGAAGTTCGCCGAGACGGTGCTGGGCAACATCATCAACTGGGATTTCGTTGCGCAGAACCTCGATGGGCAGGGCGAGAGCCGCGCCGACCAGAAGCAGGCCTGATCTCCGTCGCCCCGCCCGGCAAGGGCGGGGTGGACAAACGAAAGGGGTGGCTTCCGCTAGGAGGCCGCCCCTTTTCTTATCGTCGCGAGGCGGATCAGTTGTTCTGGGTCAGCACCCGTGCCGTCAGGAACGGCGAGAACAGCTGGTTGATGACGTTGATGAGCTTGCTCGGCTGATTGGCCGCCGCGTTCGCGATGTAGATCACATCCTTGTCGCGCATCGGAAACCGCTGGGCGAGAAAGTAGCTGGTCGGCCGCATCATGTTCAGCCGGTAGATCACCGGCACCTCGCCGCCCGCCACCTTGGAATCGGGGTAGTAGCGGAACAGGAACACCGCGCTGGCATCCGCCTTGTCGTCGTTCGGACCGCCCACGCGCGCCACCGCCTCGGCCAGCGTCAGCCCTGGCGTATCGAACGACACCTGCGAGACGCGGTTGGTGGCGCCGAACACGGTGAAGCTGCGCGGACGGCGGATCACCTCGATCCGGTCGCCCGACAGCAGCAGCAGATCGTCCGGCGTGCCGGAGCGGATCTCGCTCAGCCGCTGTTCGACCGACTGGCCCTTGCGGGTGAACCGCACGACCGAATCGTCGGACGTGCCGGCGGTGGTGCCGGTGTTGCCGGCGCGCGCGGCCGGGCCGCCGGCGCTGGCGATCGCATCGAGCAGTCGCTCGCGCCCCAGCGTCAGCTCCAGCCGGCCGGGCTTGTTGACGTCACCCGTGACATACACGGTGTTGGCGACATTTTCCTTGATGCTGACCACCGCCTGCGGCGCCTGCGACTTACCGCGCAGGCTCGATTCGATCAGGCTCTGTATCTCGGACGGGGTGCGCCCGGCGACGGGCAGGCGGCCAAGATAGGGCAGCTTGATCGTGCCGTCGCGATCCACCGTGATCGCCGCGAAATTCTCGCCGCGGGCGGAGGGGTCGAACCCGTCCTGCGTGGCGCGGGTGCCGCCGCCGGCGAACAGCGAGGCGCCGACCTCGTAGATGCCGATCTGGAGCACGTCGCCCGGGCCGACCGTATCGTTCTCGCCCTCGGCCGCCAGCCCGGCGAGGACAGGCGTCGCGGCATCGACGGCGCTGCCGTAGCGGGTCAGTTCGGTCAGGACGTTGGGCTCGATGTCCACGATGCGGAAGCCCATCGTGTTTTCTTTGGCGGCCGTGCTGTGCACCACCTGCCGCGCGGTCGGCCCGCTGGAAGGCAGCGTCGCGCAGCCGCCGAGCGCGAGCGCGACCACGGAGACCGCAAGGGAGGGGTGCAGGCGCGAAAGGCGCGTGGAGGGCATTGGGAACATCACCTTGGCAGCCGGAATCCGCGCGACGGGCGGCGAGGCGGGTGGGGCGCCGGGCGACGCCGATAGCGGAATGCGATCATCCCGTTCCCGCTACCATCGCCGTCCAAAAATTCCAGTCAGAACTGATCGGGACGCGATGAACCGCTCAGGCGGCGCGCGACTGCAGCCGGTGATGCACCTCGGTGGCCTCGGCGATCGTATCGTAGAAGGTCAGGCTGCCGCCGTAGAGCACGGCGCCGCGATCGCAATATTGCAGCAGCGTGTTGGCATCGTGCGAGATCATCACCAGCGCGCCGTTCTGCTTGCGGTGCATCAGCGCCTCTTCGCAGCGGATACGGAAACGCTCGTCGCCGGCGGCGGTCACCTCGTCGACCAGATAGCAGTCGAAGTTGATCGCGAGCGAGACGCCGAACGCCAGGCGCGCGTTCATGCCCGCCGAATAGCTGTACACCGGCTGGTGGAAATACGGCCCGAGCTGGGCGAAATCCTCGACATAGTCGCACAGCACATCGGCATCCTGCCCGTAGATGCGGGCGATGAAGCGGGCGTTGTCGGCCCCGGTCAGGCTGGCCTGGAAGCAGCTGGAATAGCCGATCGGCCAGGACGTCGTCATCGTGCGGGTGACGCGCCCGCTGGTGGGGGATTCCACCCCCGCGATCAGCCGCATCAGCGTGGATTTGCCCGCACCGTTCGCCCCGCAGATGCCCAGGCTGTCGCCGGGGTTGATCGTGAAGCTCAGATGGCTGAAGACCTGCTTCTCGAACTTGCGGATATGGTAGGTCTTGGAAACGTCGTCGAATTCGATCATTGCGGCCCCATACGCTTGGACGATGCCAGTCCTGTACGGACATCGCGGCTTTTCGATGGCTTGCGGTACGGCACCATCCACCACGACAGATGAACATGGCCTTTAGCGCAGCCCTACGCGCGCGTCAGCCTGTCGCCGTCGATGCGCGGATGCTGGGGCCAGGGGGCACCGGCGTCTCCACCTATGCGCGGTCGCTGCTGGCGGCGCTGCCGCTCGTTTCGGCCGCGCCGTTGCTGGTGACGGCGCGCGACGAGCGGGGCGGCAAGCCCCTGCGGGTGCTCCGGGCGCTGCCGCCCTTCGCGCGACGGCTGCGCCCGGCCGGCCCCGCCGAGGGGATCGAAAGCGTGACTGCGCGGGATATCTTCCGCATATCGCAGGCGTATTTCGGTCTGTACGGGCGCGCGCTGCCGCTACGTGTGGCGGGGCCGCCGGGGATCATGCACTGGAGCTATCCGGTGCCGCTGCGGCTCGTCGGCTGGCGCAACGTCTATACCGTCCACGACATGATCCCGCTCGACCGGCCGGACCTCACCCCCATCGATCCGCGCCGCCACGCCCGGCTGCTCCGCGCGATCATGCGCCACGCGGCGGCGCTGCTGACCGTGTCGGCCGACGCGCGGCAGGCGATCGTGCGGGCGACCGGCTGCGACGACGGCTTCGTCGTCGATTGCGGGCAGCCCGTGATCCTGCCGGCCACCCTACCGCTGCCGCCTGCGGGCTATGCCCCCGGCAGCTACTTCCTGTTCTGCGGCTCGATCGACCCGCGCAAGAACCTCGCCCGGCTGGCGGCGGCATGGCGGGCGAGCGGCACCGCGCTGCCACTGCTCCTCGTCGGCCCGGACGGCTGGCGGACCGGCGAGGTGCTGGCGGCGGTCGCGCCGGGCGGGGGCATCGGGCGGCTGCCCTATCAGGATCGTGCCGGCGTGATCGGCCTTATCGCCCACGCCCGCGCGATGCTGTTTCCGTCGCTCGCGGAGGGATTTGGCCTGCCGGTGGCCGAGGCGATGACGCTGGGCACGCCGGTGCTCACCTCGACCGGGGTGCTGGCCGAGACGGCGGGTGGGGCGGCACTGATCGTCGATCCGCTCGACGTGGCCGGGATGGCGGCGGCGATCGCGCGGCTGGCGACGGACGACGCGCTGGCCGCCACGCTGGCCGCCGCGGGGCGGGTGCGGGCGCAGGCCTTCACGCTCGATCGTTTTGCCGGGCGGCTTGCCGCCTTCCATGACCGTTTGATTGCATCCCCGCCGGTCGGCCCCTATCAGCGCCCGACCTGAAGGACGGAAACGGCAAGCAATGCGGATCGGCGTCGACGGCTACAATATGGCGATGCCCACCGGCACCGGCGTGGCGACCTATGGCGTCGGGCTGGTACAGACGCTGCGGTCTATGGGGCATCGCGTCGAAGGCGTGTTCGGCATCGACGTGGGGGACGATCCCCGCCTGCGCGAGGTACTGTTCTTCGACAACTTCGCGCGCGACGAGAAGGACCGGCGCAAGCGGCGCAAATGGGACCGCCGCGCCCGCGCCGCGATCGACGTGGTTCGCGGGTGGGCCGGCGCCGACGCGCAGGAAGTGACGTTGAGCGGCCATGTGGAAACCGCCGCCTTTGCCGGCCGGCTGCCCGTGTTCGACCGCCTCGTCAGCAGCGCCGACCTGTTCGAGCGGGCGCACCGCCACTTCTCCCTGTTCGGCCGGTTCCTGACGCTCACCATGCCCGATCCGCCCGAGATCATGCACTGGACCTACCCGGTGCCGATCCGGCTGAAGGGCGCGAAGAACATCTACACGCTGCACGATCTGGTGCCGTTGCGGCTGCCCTACACCACGCTGGACGTGAAGAAGACCTATCATCGGATGATCGAGCATTGCGTGCGCGAGGCCGACCATATCTGCACCGATTCCGAGGCCAGCCGGAACGACATCCTCGCGATGTTCGATGCCCGGCCCGATCGCGTGACCAATACCTATCTCGTGCCGCCCTCGTCCGGCAGCGCGCTTGCCGCCGATCCGGCGGACGATGCCGCGATCATCGCGGGTACGTTCGGCCTCGCGCCGCAGAGCTACTTCCTCTATTTCGGTGCGGTCGAGCCGCGCAAGAACATCGGCCGGCTGATCGAGGCCTATCTCTCGCTCAACAGCCAGAGCTCGTTCGTCATCGTCGGCGCCAAGGCATGGTCCAGCGATGGCGACCTCAAGCTGCTGAACAGCGGCGCCTACGGCCCGGCGGCAGACCGGATCCTGCGGCTCAGCTACCTGCCGCGCGAAACGCTGCTGCGGCTGATCCGAGGCGCGCGGGCGGTGGTGTTTCCGTCGCTCTACGAAGGGTTCGGGTTGCCGGTGCTGGAGGCGATGCAGCTGGGCACGCCGGTGCTCACCTCGGACATCAGTTCCATGCCGGAGGTGGCGGGCGACGCCGCGATGCTGGTCGATCCCTACGCGATGAAGTCGATCGTCGCCGGGCTGCGCGCGCTGGACGACGATGCCGCCCTGCGCGCGCGGCTGGGTGCCGCCGGCCCGGCGCAGGCGGCCAAATTCTCTCAGGCGCGTTTTGCCGATACGCTGGCCGGAATCTACGCGCGGCTCGGCTAGCCACCCCGCCCGGTCAGGCGGACATATCAAGGGAGCGCCGACAGGCGCGATCGGAAGCAAGGACGAAATGATGGTGGTCGAACCCGCGGCGAATATGCCCGAGGAAGTGACGGCACAGCCGCTCGATCCGTTCGCCTTCTGGCCGCCGCTCGTCAGCCGCATCGGCGGACTGGGCGGGCATGAGGCGGGCGGCGACGAGGCCTATGCCTTCCACACCAGCTACATCCACTGCGACGAGGGGCCGGCCGTCTTCACCCTGCGCTTCAAGGGACTGAAGGCGACGCGGGGCAGCCTGACGCTCAGTGTCAATGTGCTGCCGCTGCGGGCCAATTCGATCGCGTTCAAGGCGGCGTCCGACTCGATCCCGTTCCGCAACCTGATCCTGGACGAAGGCGTCGCTACCATCCGCGTCGCTGCCACCAGCGGCAACAGCTATGCCGTCCTCGGCTATATCTACGACGAGACCGATGCCAGCGCCGAGTCCCTGGAGATCGACGTTCGCCGGGTCGTCGATGTCGATGCCTTCACGCGCAAGCTGATCGATGCCCGCCGCACGCTGTTCAGCACCACTACCGTCCACCCGGTGCCGCGCCTCGTATCCCGCGAGGCGCCGACGCTGGCCGATCCGGTCTGCCAGATGTGCACCGCCGCGCAGTTCGAGGAGCCGGTCTACCGCGAATGGGTCGACCGGATGGAAATCGGTAAGCACCGCCATCGCAAGCACTGGGAGTATGTGTACGTCCTCCAGTCGCTGCGTCGCTATGGTGTCTTGGCGGAGGGCGCGCGTGGCCTCGGCTTCGGCGTCGGTAACGAGACGCTGCCGGCGGTGATGGCGGCGATGGGCTGCACCGTTGTCGCCACCGACCTGCCGGCGGACCATGCGCAGGTGGCTGACTGGAGCGCGACCAACCAGCATATCGCCAGCGTGGAGGGGCTTCGCCAGCCGACGATCTGCCCGGACGAATTGTTCGACCAGCGCGTGTCGTTCCGCGCGGTGGACATGAGCGCGCTGCCCGAGGACATGGTCGATTTCGACTTCATCTGGTCCTCGTGCGCATTCGAGCATCTGGGCTCGATCCCGGCGGGCCTGCGCTTCGTAGAGGAAGCGATGCGCTGCCTGAAGCCGGGCGGCGTGGCGGTGCACACCACCGAATTCAACCTCAGCTCGAACGACGAAACTGTCGATGCGGGCGCCACCGTGCTGTTCCGCCGCAAGGATTTCGAGCGGCTGGCGCTCTCGCTGATCTCGCGCGGACACGAGGTGGCGCAGTTTAAGTACGAGCAGGGCGATACGGAGATCGACCGGCATATCGACCTGCCGCCGTTCGGCGGACATTCCCACCTCAAGATCGCGCTGGGCGAATTCGTCGCCACCTCGTTCGGCATCATCGTGCGGCGGGGCCTTGCCACCTGAGGCCATGCCGCCGGATACCCGGCACCCATCGACCAACGAAAAGGGGCGCCCCGGCCGATGCCCGGGCGCCCCTTTTTGCGGGGAAGGGCGCGGCGGCCTGCCGACGCGCCCGTTCCCTCAGGCGGCGTGTTCGCGTACGCCGGCGACGATCAGCCAGCCGATCGCATACAGCAGCAGCAGGCCGACGATGATCGTGCCCACGATCCGCCCGCGCTCCGGGAAGAGCGACTTCACCGGCATGTTCGCATCGACCACGCGGACGACGTAAAGCTGCTGCTTGCGCGCCTCCTCACGAGCCTTCTCGTAGCCGGCGGCGGCGGTTTCGTAGCGCTTGGCGGCGAACTCCTGACGGAGCCTCAGATCCTCGTAGCTGCCCAGATCGGCGGCGATTGCGGTGCCTCCCCCGGTGAGCCGGCCGGACTGCGAGGCGACCTGCGCCTGAAGTGCCTGTACCCGCCGGGACAGGGCGACATACTGCGGGCTTTCCGGGCTGATGACGCCGGCCATCGCGGCCAGCTGCGAGCGGGCGGCGGACAGGTTGCGCTCGAGGTTCGACACGAGCTGGATCTGCGCCTCGCCCGATCCGCGCGGATCGATGTCGCCGCGCGACTGGCGGAAGCCGGTGAGCGCGACCTGCGAGGAGGCGACGCCGGCCTCGGCTTCACGCAACTGGCGCTGCGCAAGCGACAGCGAATCCGCATAGCTGCGTACGTTGAGTGCGTTGACCCGCTGCTCGCCCAGCGCCAGCATCGCCTTCAGGATGTCATAGGAATCCTGCGGCCGGAACGAGCGGACAGTGATGGTGGTGATGCCCTTGTCGGTGCTGAAGTGCACATCCACCTGCTTCAGATAATATTTCAGCAGCTTTTCCGGGGTGGGGTTGTCCCCACGCAGCCGGCTGAAAAAATCCGCCTCGGGCCGCTGGAACCGCTCGGTCAGGCCGATGCGCCGGTTCAGTGTGGCCACCACATCGTGCGAGGTCAGATAGTCGGCCACGCTCATCGCCTCGGTCTGCGAGCCGGTGGGGCCGGCGACCGAGCTGAGCACCTGGCCCAGGCCGACGCCGGCAGCGGGCGTCGATTCCGCCGCACGCACCATGAAATGCGCCTCCGACTGATACTGGTCGGCGGCGATCAGGTAGTAATAACCGGCCACCAGCAGGGCGGGCAGCACCACGACGAGCAGGAACATGCGCTTGCGCGCCGCCCAGTCCCGCGCCCAGGCGAGCGTGGAGGTCTTGCGTCCCTTTGCCCCTTCCGTGGTCGGGGTGATGATACCGTGCATGTTCATGGCCGGCCTTTCTGGCAGCGGTGCGTCGTTTCGCGATAGTTTCGGGGATCGTCGGTCGGGCTCAATGCAGGTGCAGGCGTCCGCGCAGCAACTTCATCAGCACCAAGCCGATGTAGGTGGTGACCATGCAGACGGCCGTAAGGTACGTGACGCTGAAATAGTCGGGATTGGCGGAGCGGAAGAAGCCGTAGCGCACCATCTCGAAGATGTGGATGAATGGAATCCACAACAGCCACTCACGATAGGGCATCGGGATCCACTCGAGGAGATAGAAGGCGCCGGAGATCGGCATCATGATGTAGGCGACCGGGTGGACGAGCCGGCCGAGCAGCCGGTTGTCGTGCGTGATCGCCACGATGATGAACGACATGCCGGCCGAGAACCAGAACATGTAGCCGATCGCCGCGATCATCCAGAGCGGCCGTTCCGGCGGGTCGGCATAGTCGATCGAGATCAGGAACCCCATGAGGATGACGAGGCACAGGAAGGTACCCGCCGCCTCCAGCAGCGCACGCGAGATCATGATGTCGAAGATGGTGACCATGCGGTGGTACATCAGCGGCATGTTCGCCTCCAGCGCACCTTCGGCGCGGCTGAAGGTGCTGCGGAACATGATGAACACGCAGTAGCCGAGCACCGCGAACGGCACCGGCCGCATGTCGCCGGCATAATGGCTGGATTCGCCGATGTGGATCAGGGCGATCGCGCTCGCCAGCGTCAGCGGCTCGCCGATCACCCACAGGTAGCCCACGTTCTCGCGGCCGTAGCGGGTGTGCAGCTCGCGCATCAGCAGCGCGCCGATCACCTTGCGCTGCACGGCGAAGCCGCGGCGGACCTGCTCCCAGGCGCTGGTATTGGTCAATGGCGTCGATGCCATGCGTTCAGACTCTTTCGATCAGATCCAGCAGGATCGCGATATGGTCGGACCATGCCGGTGGCTTCCACCGGGAAAGCCGTTCCAGTTGCGCGGTGCGACGCGACGAATCGGCCTTAGCATATTCCCGCACGCTGCGTATCCACGCCACGCCGTCGAGCGGATCGAGATAATCGGGCACCTCGCCCCCCGCCTCGCGCAGCGCCGGCAGATCGCTGCACAGCACCGGCACGCCCGCGCCCAGCGCCTCCGTCACCGGCATGCCGAAGCCCTCGGCGAACGACGGCAGCAGCAGCGCGCGCGCCTGACCGATCAATTGCGCCATCGCGCGATCGGGCAGGCCGGCATGTTCGTCGACATGCGCGGCAAGCGCCGGGCAGCGTTCGAGCATGTCGATGACCTGCTCGTTCTCCCATCCGCGCCGGCCGACCAGCACGAGGCGCGGCACCGGCCCGCCATCTTCCACCAGCCGTCGCCACAGGTTGAGGAGCAGCAGGTGGTTCTTGCGCGGTTCGATCGTGCCGACGCAGATGAAGTACGGATCGGCTGCGCCCGGCTCCAGCGCGGGCGGCGGCGGCACGGGATGGGTGCCGAGGTGCGCGACGTCGATGATCGGCTGATGGCCGCTGCGCTCGAGATGGCGCCGCAGCGATACGCGGGTCGCATCAGAATTGGTGATGAGACCGGCGGCGTGATCGGCCAGCGTCGCCATCCGCGCCTGATGCAGCGCGGCGCCGTTGGGCCGGGCATATTCGGGATATTCGATCGGGATCAGGTCGTGGACCAGCCCGACGAGCCGCGCCTGTTCGCGCCGCAGGATAGCGGCCACCCGGTCCCCCCGTTCCAGATGGTGCGGGGAGGACTGGACATAGACGCGCGACGCGCCGGGCGGCAGCGGCGGCACCCGATGCGGCCGCAGCGCCAAGCACGCCCGCGCGGCGGACAGGCGGCGCGACCAGCGGCCCGGTCGATGGTTCTCGTCCCAGCGCACCTCGGTCTCGTCGAGGAAGGTGATGACGGCCTGCCGGTCGAGCCGGCCGTACAGCCCGCACGGATGCAGCGCGCTGAACGACAGCCGATCGGGAATCGTGGCGAGCAGGCCGCGCGCATAGGCCATCTCGACCCGGTCCACGCCGGTGGGGGTGGCGTGCAGCACGCGCGAAATCAGCCGCGACAGGTCCAGCACGACCTCGCGGCGGGCGACGCCGGCGGCGTCACCCGGATGGATCCGACCCGGCGGCGGCGTCATCCCCGCCAGGCCGTGCCGGGCCGGGGCGGGGAGGCGGAGACGTCGACCTCGTGCAGCAGGCGATCGCCGGCGGCGGCTTCCGGCCCGGTCAACCGCTTCACCGCGCCCTCCACGAGCAACGCCAGCCCCTCGTCGCTGGAAAAGCCGCCGCGAATGAGGCAGCGGTCGTAGAGTACGCGACAGAACGCGTCCCAGATATGCGTGTCCGGCACCGGCGGCGCCTGCCAGAAGGCATCGAGCGAACCCTGATGGGTGATGCCGGCGATATGGTAGACGGCGTGCCCCAGCACTGCGACCGGCACTCCGACGCCGAGCGCCAGCGTACCGGTGGTGCTGTTTACCGTCACCACCCCCCGCGCGCCCGCCACGATCTGGGCGATATCGCCCTCCTCGATGAACAGCATCCGGTCGGCGATGCCATGTTCGGCGGCGCGCGCGCGGGCCAGCCGGCGCCAGTTGATGAGGCCGTTGTCCAGCGGATGCTGCTTGATGACGAGCACCGTCCCGGGCGGGGCGGATCGCGCGAAACTCTCGATCACATAGGCCATCGCCACCTTCATGTTGCCGAAAGGGGAATGGGTGCGGATCTGGTGATCGGAATTGAGCTGAAGCGGCAGCACGAAATAGGGCGTCTCGCGCACCTGCGCGAGGATCGCGTCGGTCCGCTCGCGGGCCTTCTTCTGGCCGGCCAGTCGCCTCAGCCAGCCGACCCCTTCGATCACCGGTGAGATCGGGCGATGCGAGCGGTAGTAAGGGAAGCGCGGCAACTGGAAGAAATTATTGGTGAAATAGCCGAGCGCATCGTCCGCCCTGCGCTTGAAGCTGGACGCCACGGGCGGATGCTCCGGCAGCGGTGGCAGCGTGCGGGCGGCCTCCAGATACCAGTCCGGATCGCGCGACAGGCTGGAGTTGCCGTTCACCCCGTCCAGCTCCAGCGTCACCCAGTCCGGCCGGATATAGCCTTCCTCGAACACGTGGATACGCAGGCCGCGCAACGCCGCCAGCCCGTGGGCGGCGCGGTGCAGCGGCCGGCAATCACCGAACAGCACCAGATCGGTGATGCGGTTGGAGCGGATGAAGCTGTCGAAGAAATGCGGCCAGTTGCCACTGCTGCCGCGATAGTCGGTGGAGGGCAGGTTCCACGACCAGCGATCGCCCCCGCTGAAGTTGATGCGGTGGACGATATGCCCCTCGCCAGCCAGCGCATCGGCCAGCCGCGCGAAGAACGGGCCGGGGGGGCCTTGCAGGAAAAGGAAAGTTTTCCGATTCAATGCCCGGTGCTTCATGCCAGCCTTCCTATAGGAGTCCGCGCGCGCCGCAACCATCCCTGCAGCCGACGGAGCCGAATCAGCGGCGTCTCGCGCGGGGCCGCCTGCGCGGCGAGCCGCTGCACCAGCGTTTCGGGGGGGCAGGGCAGGCCGGTGACCGGATCGAGATAGCGCGGGTAGAGGATCAGCGCGGCAGCGGTGAGCTCGTCGATCGACAGGCAGCGGGTACGGCGGGGCAGGGTAGGGCCGAGATCGCGGGTCAGCCCCCAGCCGGCGTAGAACGGGCTGCCGTGCACCGTCACGTCCCGGCCGCGCAGCAGCGCCTCGTAGCCGGCGAGCGAGGTGAGGACATGCACGCCGTCCACCGCATCAAGCAGCGCCGGCATCGCCACGTCGCGCACCACCCGGTCGGCCAGCAGTAACGCTTCGGCATCCTCGATGCGGCCGGCGCGGTGGCCGGCATCGACGTCGGGGTGTGGCTTGAACAGCAGGAAGGCGTCCGGCTCGGCGGCACGCGCACGGCGCAGCAGATCGAGGTTGCCCGCCACCGCGCCGCCGCCCAGCCGCACCGAAAGATCGTCTTCCACCTGCCCCGCCACCAGCACGCGGCGACGGCCGGCCGGCGAATCGATCCGATATGGTGCGTTTCCGCTGGAATATTTGCTGATCCCCGCCGCCACGATCGCCGTCGCCAGCGCCCGAGCGCGGGCGATCAGCGCGGGCGGGAAGTCCACCTCGGCAAGCAGGGTCTCCAGATCGCTCGGGCCGGTCGGATCATAATAGATACCGCGCGAATCGGCCACGATGGAGAGCGGCGGGTGAAGGTTGCTGCCCAGCCCGACCGATCGAATGAAGCCATCCTCGACGCGAACCAGCGGCACTCCGGCGGCCGTGGCGGCGTCGGCCAGCCCGGCGGGCACGCGCGAGGGCCAGGCGGCGATCGCGCCTTTCGCTCCGCTTGCGAGCCGCAACGCCCGGCCCGGGCTGCGGGCAAAGCGCAGCGGCGTGCTGCCGTTCCACAGCAGGCGGGATATCTCGCGCCGTTTCCACATCGCGATCCCGGCCGCTACGGCGACGCCGCGATTGGCATCGATCAGGCGCCGCCATTCCGTCAGACGGGCGACGGCCTGCAACGGGGTCGCTCCGGTGCCGGAGAAGCAGTCGCGGTAACGCACGCCGGTGCACAGCGTCGTCGCGACGAGCGCGACCAGGGCGGCGGCCCGATCGACGGGCGGCGCCTCACCCTCGGTCAGGCCGTGGCCGGTGAAACGGCCGGGGGTGGTGGCGCGGGCGGGTATGCCGGCGATCAAGGCGAGCAGGATCAGTTCGTCGTCGCCCGCCGCCTCGACCAGCGCGGCCTTGTCCAGCAACGGCCACACATCGACCTCGCCGATCCCCGCCGCGACGTGTCCGATGCCGAGCAGGACGACCGCCTCGGCCGCCCACGGCGTATCCGGCAGCAGCGCGAGCATCGGCTCGTCTCCGCGGCGGGAAGGCAGGGCGAGCGCCTCGTCGCGGGTAACGGGGCACACCACCACGACATCGGCCGCCACGACAGTTGCCGGTGCCCAGAACGGTCCGCCGACCCGCGCGGTACGGATCGCGGCGACCAGCGTGGACGCCTGATCGCCGCTCGCGACGAAGCCGGGCGCGATCCGGCTCACTGCCGAGACCTGAAGCGGAACGGCGGGAAACGGCGGCGAGCGCAGGACAGGAACGTCAGACCGCCTCATGCCGAGACGAAACGCCCTCGACCTACGATGAACAGACCAAAATCCATGAACAACGCCGTACTGAAAGGATGATGCAATG
The DNA here is from genome assembly GCF_007785815.1 of Alterirhizorhabdus solaris. GTDB lineage: Bacteria > Pseudomonadota > Alphaproteobacteria > Sphingomonadales > Sphingomonadaceae > Alterirhizorhabdus > Alterirhizorhabdus solaris. Next base: position 16,806 of record NZ_VNIM01000047.1, read on the forward strand.
CAGCATAGCCGATCGGAGAGGTAAACGATAGGTGCCGGCGATGCCGAACCCGCTATGGCGGGCGTCTCGTCAGGAATCGCGGGGTCGTTTGAGCCCGACGGAGCGCCAGGGTTGCCCCACATAGCGTTCCAGAACGTCGCGCGTCTTCCACAGTAGAGGAATCCGCCGTTCGGCGATGCCGCGCGTGCCGAGCAGGTCCAGCCCCGTCCACGGCAGGAAGGGATTGCGCCGGCCATAGGCCCAGATTTCCACGCGGGTGGAGGCGCGGGTGGCGCGCTTGCGGGCGTGGAAGCCGAAGGTGTCGGCCACCACCAGCGTGTTGGCGGGGGTGGCGAAGCTGCGCGCCGGCGGCAGGCCCATTCCGGCCAGCGCATCCTCGGCCACGCGAAAGGAGCCGCGCGCGGACAGGTGGTCGATCCCGGCCGGCGCGTTCAGGCTCGTCGCCCGCTCGAACGCCAGCCGCCCGGGGGTCAGCAGATGCGAGCCGGGCACGTAGCGGAACGGCCCGTCTTCCTCCTCCACGTCGGTGAGAAACAGCCAGGCCTTTACCGTGGGGTGGAAAGTATCGGCATGCAGCGCAGTCTGCGGATCGGGCGCGGCATCATGACGGCGGGCGAGGATCGTCTGGATATAGGCGAGCGGCTCGGTGGCGAAGCTGCCGGCATAGCGGATCGCGCCGCGCCACAGCGGATCGCGCAGCAGCGCGCGCGCCTGCGGCACGGCGGCCAGAAACGCCGGATCGAGCGCGATGCGGCGGGTGACGGTGTCGCCCTGCACCATCTCACGCGCGGGGGCGGGGTGGGCAAACACGGCATCGCGCAGCGCGACGAACGCCTCGGGCGGCAGGAAATCATGCCTGATGAGAAAGCCGTCGCGATCGAAGGCGGCGCGGTCCTCGGGCGCCAGCAGCCGCGCCAGCCGCCGCCGCCGCGCCCATGCCAGCCGGTGCGCCAGCTTCACCCGTGCCACGTGCAGCCCGCGTGCGTTCAGCCGCCGCGATCCGATCAGCGGATTGTCACGAAAGGATTTCGCGCCGGTCGCAAGCTGCGCCAGCCACCAGGGCGCGAGCAGGAAACGCGCGATCGACATGTTCGGCCGGACAACTCCGTTGACGGGTGGCGGGCGCTAGCAGAAATGCCCCCGCGCTGTCGATGGCACGGGGGGCCGCCGGCCATGCTCGCGAACGGGGCACGGCCCGGCGCTTTCCCCGCTCGACAGGCTCGCCGGCCGCGCGGTAAGGCCGCGCGCTTGGAAACAAGCGGCCCGGCGCCGTCTGATCGGGATCTGGTGACGGGCATGAGGACGCTGTTGACGCTGGCCGATCGCACGGCCGTCCTGTTCCTCGGCGTCGCGGCCGGTGCGATGATCGGCTACGCCTTCGCCGGATCGGGCGATGCGCCTGCTCCCCGTCCGGCGGTGACGCCCGCTGTCGCCCCGCCGCCGCCTGCCACCGGCAACCCCGCCGCCGGCCCGGGAAGGCCCGCCGCGGCCCCCACCGCCGAATGTGCGATCCCCTTCTCGCCGCATCTGCTGGAAACGGTGGCGGAGGGGCGCAAGGTGCGGATCGGCGTATTCGGCGACAGCTATGGCGATGGCATCTGGTCCGCGCTGTACCATCTGCTGCCCGCCAGGGCCGGTTACGAGGTCGCCAAGTTCAGCCAGCAGTCCACCGGCTTCACCCGCTATGGCAGCCTCAACCTGGAAGATCATGCGCGCGAACAGCTTTCCGGCAATCCGGTGGACGTGGCGGTGATCTCGTTCGGCGCGAACGATACGCAGGGCGTCATGTCCGGCAACCATGCGGCGAAATTGCTCGGGCCGGAGTGGCAGGAGATCGTCGGCAAGCGGGTGGACGGCTTCGTGCGCGAGCTGCGGGCGCAGGGGGCGATGGTCTATTGGGTCGGCCTGCCCAAGATGCGCAAGCCCGAGTTCGACGCCGACATCGCCGGCATGAACGCCTTCTATACGAAGCGAATGGCCGCGCTCGGCGTGCCGTGGATCGAGACCGCCTCGATGACGGTGGACGGCAACGGCGAGTTCGCCCCCTATCTGCCCGATGGCCCCTCGGGCGAGCGGACGCTGATCCGCGCCAACGACGGGATACACATGTCGATGACCGGCTATCTTCGGATCACGCGCGGGCTGGCCAAGCGCATCGACCGCTATGTGGCCGCCGCCCGCACGATGGCCGGAACGGACGCTCCGCCGCGCCCCGCCGCGCCCGCCGCCCCCGCGCCGGGGGTGCCGTCGTGATCGGCCTCGCGCTGGCGGCGGCGGCGAGCCTGACGGCGGCCGGCTGCGGCGACACGTTGTGCAACGCGCGCGTGCTCGACCCGTTCTTCGCCAAGCTGGCGACGGCGACCGACCGCACGCGCGGCCACCGCCCGGTCCACATCCTCCAGATCGGCGACAGCCATACCGCCGGCGACACCATCACCGGCGGCTGGCGGGACATCCTGCAGGCGCGCTACGGCAGCGGCGGGCGGGGCGTGATGCCTCCCGGGGGGCCGTATCAGGGCTATCTCACCCGCTGGGTCACCGCCGAGATGTCGCCGGGATGGCGGGTGGCCTCGATCTTCGGCGCAGGCTCCGCCCCGCCGCGGCCGATGATGGGCGTGGCCGGGTTCAGCATCACCTCCACCACCCCCGGCGCGCGGATCGCGCTGACGGCGGATGCCAACGAGGTGTTCGATCGCTTCACCGTGTGCGCTGCCGCCGGGCCGGATTCGGGCGCGCTCACCATCCTGATCGGGGGGCGGCTTGAACGGATGACCCTCGACGCGCCGGGCACGCGGGCCGAGTGCAAGACGATCACCACCGACCAGCCGCAATCGCGGGTGGAACTGGTCGCGGCCGATCGCCCGGTGACGATCACCAGCTGGGCCACCTTCCGCGATTCGGGCGGGGTGGCGCTGTCCAACGTGGGCGTGGTCGGCTCGCAGCTCGTCCACTTCTCGCGCAACGACGATGCGGTGCTGGCCGAGGAGATGCGCAGCTACAAGCCGGACCTGATCGTGCTGGCGTTCGGCACCAACGAGGGGTTCGCCCCCGTCTTCCGCCCGCAGGAATATGAGATCACGCTGCGCACCCAGATCAGCCGGCTGCGGCGGGGGGCCGGCAACGTGCCGATCCTGCTGTTCGGCGCGCCGGATGCGCTGACCCGCCGGCGCGAGCTGCTGTCGAACGCCCCTGTGGCCACCCCGGCGCCCTGCGTGGAGCCGCTGGTCGCGCAGCCGGTGGCGGCGCCCCGGCCCGTATCGCCGCCGGTGGTGGTCGCGGCGCAGTCTCCGGCGGGGAATGGCGTCGCAGGCGTCATGGCATCGCTGCGTGCCGCAGGCGACGTCCCTGCGGACGGCGCGGCCGCGCCGACGCCGCCGCCGGCCGCGGCGCCGGTCGCGACACCCGCACCTGCCCCCGTGCCGGTGGCCACGCCGCGCTATGCGGTGCGCGCCGATCCGCTGTTTCCACCCGCCGGGCTGGGCGCGGTGCGCGATGTGCAGCGCCGCGTCGCCGCCTCGCTCAACCTGGCCTTCTGGGATTGGGAGGCGCGGATGGGGGGGCGCTGCGCCGCTGTCGGGTTCGTGAAAGGTGCCGTGCCGCTGATGCGCGGCGACTATGTGCACTTCAACTCGGCCGGCGGTCGCGAGATCGCCACCCGCCTGCAGGCCGACCTCGACCGCGCGATGGCGGCGCGGCGGTGATGGCGTCGAATTCATGCCGTCATCCCGGTGAGTGCCGGGATCTCGTGCGGCCTGACGACCTGCCTTGTCGCACCTCACGCGAGATCCCGGCGTTCGCCGGGATGACGCAGGAGAGCAAGGGCGGCGTTACGACCGGAGCCGCACGCTAGATGCTGTTCCCGACGCTCACCTTCGGGCTGTTCTTCCTCGCCGTCTATGCGCTCGTCTGGGGTGTGGCGCGGGATAACGAGTGGCGCAAGATCCTGCTGCTGCTGGCAAGCTGGGTGTTCTACGGCGCGTGGGACTGGCGATTCGTCGCGCTGCTGATCCTCTCCGCGTTTCTCAACTGGGGCACTGCCGCCGCCATTGCCCGCACGGAGGGCGAAGGGCGGCGCAAGGCGCTGGTCACGCTGGGGGTGATCGCCAACCTCGCCATCCTCGGCTTTTTCAAATATTTCGACTTCTTCCTCGAACAGCTGGGCGTGGTGCTGCACGGCTTCGGCATCGAGCGCGATCTGCCGTTGCTGTCGATCATCCTGCCGGTGGGCGTGTCGTTCTTCACCTTTCAGGGCATGTCCTATCTGGTGGATGTGTATCGCAGGCGCGTGCCGCCGGCCTCGCTGCTGGACATGACGCTGCTGATGAGCTTCTTCCCGCATCTGGTGGCCGGTCCGATCGTCCGCGCGTCCGACCTGATCCCGCAGTTCGCGCGCGCGCCCAAGCTCGATCGCGGCATGGCGACGATGGGGCTGCTGCTGATTACGTGGGGGCTGTTCAAGAAAGCGGTGATCGCCTCGGAGCTTTCCGTCGGCCTCGTCGATCCGGTGTTCTTCGATCCCTCGGCGCACTCCAGCCTCGATCTGATCGCCGCCGCTTACGGCTATGCGGTGCAGATCTACTGCGACTTCTCGGCCTATTCGGATATGGCGATCGGGCTGGCGGCGTTGCTCGGCTACCGCTTCCCGCACAATTTCAACCAGCCGTATCGCGCGGCGTCGCTCCAGGATTTCTGGCGGCGCTGGCACATCAGCCTGTCGAGCTGGCTGCGCGATTATCTCTACATCTCGCTCGGCGGCAGTCGTGGCGGGCTGGCGAAGCAGTGCCGTAACCTGATGCTCACGATGCTCTTGGGCGGGCTGTGGCATGGCGCGAAATGGACGTTCCTGATCTGGGGCGGGCTTCATGGGGCGGTGCAGGTGATCGAGACGCTGTGGCGCAAGGTCGGGCTGCCGGGCCTGCCGCGTCCGCTGGCGATTTTCGTGACGTTCCATATCGTCACGCTCGGCTGGATCTTCTTCCGCGCCGACAGCTTCGACGGGGCGCTCGGCTATCTGGGCGGGATCGGGCGCGGGGACTGGGCGAACACGATCACCACGCCGCTGGCGGTGGCGCTGATGGGGCTGGGCATGGCGATCCATTTCACCCCGCACCATCTGATGCAGGGCATGGCGCTGCGGGTGCGGCGGGTGCCGGCGTGGGCGCTGGGTCTCGGGGTGGGCGTCACCATCCTGCTGATCGACGCCATGCGTTTCGAGGGGGTCGCGCCCTTCATCTACTACCAGTTCTGAGGTCCGCGATGCCCCCCATCATCAGACGTGGCAGCGAACTGGGGGCAGCGCCGCCGATCGTGGAGCGCTTCGTCGCGCGGGAGCAGGCGCCCCCGCCGGTGATGCACGGGGACGCTACGCTGTCGCCGGTGGACCTGCCCGGCAGCACCACCATCGGCGGACGGCCGCTGCTGTGGACGACCACGGCGATCTATCTTGCCGCCGCCTTCCTGCTGATGACCAACGCCACCGCGATCCACGGCTGGGCGGTGGAGCTGCCGCCGAACGCGCTTTCCGCCCGCGTGGTGACGATCACGGAACGGTGGGAGGCGACGACCGACAGGCTGGGCCTCGGCACCCCGCGCGCGGTGGTGCACGGCTGGTGGAAACAGGCGCAGGCGGCGCGGTTCGGCGCGGAACGGCCGGAGTGACCGGCGCGGTCGGGCCGGCGGCCCGTTCAGGCCACGTCGGCCACGATCTTGCGGTTCGCCCGACGTTTGCCGATCTCGCGCAGGCCCAGCGCCACCAGCCCCATGTAGGCGGCTGACAGGACGACCGATCCCGCCATGCCGCCGTAATTGCGGCCGACATCGAACTCGGGAACGGCGGCGACCGTCACGAACAGCATCGTGGCGTTGTTGACCAGCAGCTTGGCCTGCCCGCGCGTGAAGCAGAACAGCACCACGACGAGGATGACGCGCGAGACCACCATGCCGGCGGTTCCCGTCTGCGCCGGCATCACGATCAGCACCCAGGCCAGCGCGATCCCCGCCAGCGGGCCGAGCACGCTGGGGACGAAGGCGGCGGGATCCTGCTTCAGGATCGCGGCCCAGTAGATCAGGAACAGGATGCCGAACACCGGCATGCCCACCCCCAGCAGCGTGTGCAGGGCGAAGAACAACCCCATGAAGACGAAGACGCCGACCAGCACCACCGCCGTCATCGGCACGCTCAGCCGGGCGTGCGCGTCTTCAGGACCGTTCGACACACACTCTCCTGCCATTTTCTGTCGTCGGGCGTCATTGAGGGCGCCGGTCGGGACGGTGCCGCGTTCGCGACGGAGCGTCAATGTCCGCCGAGGCTGTATCCCCGCATCGTGTCAATAAGGCTCCAGCCCGCGCCGATCCATGCCGCCGCGCCGTTGCACCCACGCGAAAACGCGGTTCAGCACCGGGTTGGACCAGCCGCTGTTGGTGCTGAAATCGCGCGCCAGCGTCTCGTGGTGGATGTTGTGCGCCTGCGGGGTCATCAACAGGCCCAGCCGGCGCATCAGGTGGATGAACCACGGGTTGCGTTCGCGGTGCAGCGTGCCGTGGAAATATTGCGCGAAGGTGCCGCCCAGCAGGAAGGCGATCGCCCCGCCGGTGAACCAGCCCGGCACCGGCCAACCGGCCCGCAGCCCGGCCCAGCACAGCAGGTTCAGCGCCAGCGAGGCGGGCAGCGTCGCGATGATGACGGTGGAGCCGATCTGCCGCCACAGGTTGCGCCGGCCCAGCGCCAGCGGGCGGGGATGGTGGTTCTTGAAATCGAACACCAGCCGCTCGATCGGCCCGATCTGCCGCATCGTTTGGCCGAACAGCGTGCGATACTCGTCCGAATCGCGCGAGCCTTCGTAGAAATACAGCCGGTCCAGGCCGATGCCGCTGCGGCACGGGCGGTAATCCATATACATGTGGATCGCACCGGACATCAGGTCCGCCAGATACCAGCCGGCCAGCGCCGCCGGGATCAGCGCCCAGCCGGGCATGCCGACGAACCACAGGTTCCCCGCCAGCGACAGGCCTAGCGCCAGATAGGCGACCCACGCGAGAATGCCGTTGTCCTTCATCCCGGCCGCATAGCGCAAAGCCCGCGCCGCTGCTATCGCGCGAGCGCATGACCGACACCAAGACAGCCTCCGGCGACCCGTTCGACAGCATCGTGGACACCCCGTTCGACAGCGCGCTGTCCGGCCGGTATCTCGTCTATGCGCTGTCCACGATCACCGCCCGCTCGCTGCCGGACGTGCGCGACGGGCTGAAGCCGGTGCACCGCCGGCTGCTCTGGGCGATGCGGCTGCTGCGGCTGGATCCGGCGGCGGGCTACAAGAAGTGCGCGCGCGTGGTGGGCGACACGATCGGCAAATACCATCCGCACGGCGACCAATCGGTCTATGACGCGATGGTCCGCCTCGCGCAGACCTTCTCGCTGCGTTATCCGCTGGTCGACGGGCAGGGCAATTTCGGCAACATCGACGGCGATAACGCCGCCGCCTACCGGTACACCGAGGCCAAGCTGACCACGACCGCCGTGGAGCTGATGGCCGGGCTGGACGAGGGCACGGTCGACTACCGCCCCACGTACAACGGCGAGGAGGAGGAGCCGGAGATCTTCCCCGGCCTGTTCCCCAACCTGCTCGCCAACGGCGCCAGCGGCATCGCGGTGGGCATGGCCACCTCGATCCCGCCGCACAACGTGGCCGAGCTGCTCGACGCCGCGGTCCACCTGATCGACACGCCCGACGCCGATCCGCGCTCGCTGACGCAGTTCGTGCGCGGGCCGGATCTGCCGACCGGCGGCATCATCGCCGAGAGCGCCGCCAGCATCACCGAATCCTATGCCACCGGCCGGGGATCGTTCCGCGTGCGTGCGCGGTTCGCCGGGCGGATCGATGCCGACGGCAAGTGGCAGGTCGTGCCGGAAAAGGGCGCGAACGGCACTTGGACCCTCGTCATCACCGAAATTCCGTATCAGGTCGCCAAATCGAAGCTGATCGAGGACATCGCCGCCCTCATCAACGATCGCAAGCTGCCGATCCTGGCCGACGTGCGCGACGAATCGGATGCCGAGATCCGCATCGTGCTGGAGCCGCGCAGCCGCACGGTGGACCCGCAGGTGCTGATGGACGGGCTGTTCCGCATGACGGACCTTGAAAGCCGCATCCCGCTGAACCTCAACGTGCTCGACGCGCAGCGCACCCCGCGGGTGATGAGCCTGAAGGAGGCGCTGGCGGCCTGGATCGAGCATCAGTTCGTCGTGATGGTGCGCCGGGCCGAGCATCGGCTGGCCAAGATCGATGACCGCATCGAGCTGCTCGACGGCTATATCATCGCCTACCTCAACCTCGACCGGGTGATCGCGATCATCCGGCAGGAGGACGAGCCGAAGCCGGTGCTGATGGCCGAATTCGCGCTGAGCGACCGGCAGGCCGAGGCGATCCTCAACATGCGGCTGCGCTCCTTGCGCAAGCTGGAGGAGATGGAGCTGCGCCGCGAGCGCGATACGCTCGACAAGGAACGCGCCGGCCTCGCCGCGCTGCTGGCGGACGAGGGCAAGCGCCGCAAGAAGCTGAAGGCGGACCTTAGCAAGCTGCGCGAGCGCTATGGCGAGGAGACGTTCCTCGGCCGGCGCCGCACGCTGATCGAGGAGGCGGCGCCCACCCGCGACATTCCACTGGAGGCGATGATCGAGCGCGAGCCGATCACCGTGATCCTGTCGCAGCGCGGCTGGATCAGGGCGATGAAGGGGCATGTGCCGCTGGATCAGGCCGAAGCGCAGAAGTTCAAGGAAGGCGACGGCCCCCTGTTCGCCTTCCACGCGCAGACCACCGAGAAGCTGCTGCTGGCGACCGACCACGGCCGCTTCTACACGCTGGGGGCCGACAAGCTGCCCGGCGGACGCGGCTTCGGCGAGCCGGTGCGGCTGATGGTGGACGTGGAGGGCGAGGCGGGCATCGTCGCGCTGCTGCCGGTGCAACCGGGCGTGCGGTTGCTGCTGGCCGCGTCCGACGGTCGTGGCTTCATCGCGCAGGCGGGCGAGATCGTGGCGGAGACCCGGAAAGGTCGGCAGGTGGTGAACCTGCGGCCCGAGGTGAAGCTGCGCATCGTGCGGCCCATCGCGGCGGGCGAGGACTATGTCGCGATCATCGGCGACAACCGCAAGCTGGTCGTCTTCCCGATCGACGAGCTGCCCGAAATGACGCGCGGGCAGGGCGTACAGCTGCAGAAATATCGCGATGGCGGCATGGCCGATGCGATCACCTTCCGTTTCGAGCAGGGGTTGAGCTGGCCGATGGGCGGGGACACCGGGCGGACCCGTACCGAGGCCGACATGGCGCCGTGGCGGGTGGCGCGGGGTGCGACGGGGCGGATGCCGCCGGTGGGCTTTCCCCGTAGCAACCGATTTGTCGGCTAAAGTGTCCCACTATCGGGCGATATCGTGCTATGGTCAATTGCGACCCGTTTCAATTCTTGGCAAACTCTTAACCGGAATGACCTATCTCCACGAGCCATGCAGCGGGCGTTGAAACAGCATAAGGGAGAGGGCGCTCGGGGCGTTTCGGCAGCAGCCCCTCCGGCTGTCGTGCCGCTGGATGCGATTGCCGAGATGATCGTCTCGGCGCGGCAGGATTATCTCAACGCCCTTCCGATCGCCGCCGCCATCGTGGTCGACGATGCCGGCATGCCGGTCATCACCGCGCGAAATGGCCAGTTCGAGATGCTCGACATGATGTCGATGAGCGCGACCGAGGCCGACGACGATCCCCGCCCGCTGATTGAGCGCGAGCCGCTGTGCGGGCAGGTCCACGCCTTCCTCCTTACCGAGGAGGGCGCCACCCAGTTCGACTGGCACGATGGCGGCGGCGTGGGCGGGCGGCATTTCATCGTGCGCCTCGCGCGACTCACCATGTCGGCGGATCGGGAACGGCGCTGCATCCTCTCGCTGGTCGATCGCACCGCCGAGATCGAGAACGAGCGGTCGTTGCGCGCGGAGATGCTGCACGACAGCCTCACCGGCCTGCCCAACCGCGTCGCCTTCAACGAGGCGGTGGAACTGGCGATGGCGGAGGACGACGGGCAGGGGCGCTTCGCCGTGCTGGTCGTCGATCTCACCCGGTTCAGCCGGATCAACGAGAGCATGGGTTCGATCGCGGGCGACGAGCTCATCATCACCGTCGCCCGGCGGATCGTGAAGGCGTTGCGCGCGGGCGACATGCTGGCGCGCACCGGCGGGGACGAATTCGGCATCATCTTCCGGCTCGGCAGCAGCGGCGCCAAGGATGCGCTGGTGGCGGCCCGGCGACTGCAGACGACGATGGCGACGCCGTTTCGCCTGTCCGACCTTGAGATACGGGTCGATTGCGCGATCGGCTGCGCGCTGATGTCGGATCTGGTCGGCGGTGCCGAGGATCTGATCCGCAACGCCCAGTTCGCGCTCAAATGGGCCAAGCAGTCGGGGCAGGTGGAAATCTATCGCCCCGGTGAGGTCAGCGCCGCGCGGCGGCGGCTGAGCCTGGAGACGGAGCTGCGCCGCGCGATCGAGAACGGCGACCTCGACCTCGCCTTCCAGCCGCTGATCGACCTGTCGAGCGGGCGCGTGTCCGGCTACGAGGCGCTCGCGCGGTGGGAGCATCCGCAGCGCGGGCCGATCTCGCCGATCGAATTCATCCCGGTGGCCGAGGAAAGCGGGCTGATCGTACCGCTCGGCCGCTGGGCGCTCGACTCGGCCACGAAGACGCTGGCGGACTGGGACCGGCAGGCCGGACGGGTGATCGACGCGCACATGTCGGTCAATCTCTCGGCCATCCAGCTGGCGCGTGACGACGTGGCCGAGGCCGTGCAGGGCGCACTGTCGCGCAGCGGCATCAGCGGCGACCGGCTGACGCTGGAGCTGACCGAAAGCGCGATCATCGGCGATCCGGAGGGGGCGACGCGCGCGTTGCAGAACCTCAAGGATCTGAAGGCGACGATCGCGATGGACGATTTCGGCACCGGCTATTCTTCGCTCGCCTATCTCCAGCGCCTGCCGATCGACGTGCTCAAGATCGATCGCAGCTTCGTCAGCGGAATGCTTGCCGACCGCGACTCGGTGGCGATCGTCCGCGCGGTGCTGAGTCTCGCCGACGCGCTCGGCATGGCGACGACGGCGGAAGGGGTGGAGACGGCGGAACTGGCGCAGACGCTCGCGGCGCTCGGCTGCACGTCGGGCCAGGGCTATTATTTCGCCCGGCCGCTGACGCCCGACGCCGCCTTCGATTACTGGCGCACGCGCAACAACTGAGCGACCGCCTCGACGGCGCGGGTATGTTGCCAGTCCGCGTCGGGGAAGCCGGCCTCCACCCAGGCCCGCTCAATCGCCTGTAACGCCTGCGCCACCACCGGACCGCGCGTCAGCCCGAGCGCGATCAGGTCGCCACCGCCGATCGCGAGACGCGGCCGGTCCCAGCCAGTGATGGGGGCGAGCGTCCCTGCCTCGCCGGCGATCAACGCCCAGTCCGCCGCCGCCTCCGCGCCGATGCGATAGGCGAGTTGCGGCAAGCGATCGCCATGGGCTGCCTCGGGGGCCGCTGCATCGGTCAGGCGCTTCTGTGCCGCCTTCGACAGCTTCAGCCGTTCCGCCACCGCGCGCGCGACCGCCGGATCGCGCGGCAGCAGCGCCCCCAGCCGGCGCAACGCCGAAGGTGCGGCGCCCAGCGCGCCCTCGCGCGCCACGAGCCGGTCGAGCCGGGCCACGCCGGCCTCGTCGATCTCCGGCAGCACCGGCCGCAGGATGCCCCGCGCGTGCATCAGGGCGACGGTGGGGGCGGGGTCGGCGCCTCCCAGTAGCTTGAGCAGTTCGTCGGCGATCCGCTCGCGCGAGAGCGCCATCAGGTCGTTGGCGCGAACCGTGCAGGCGGCGAGCGCATCGGCATCGGGCGCCCCGCCGCCGAAACGGGCGTGGAAGCGGAAGAAACGCAGGATCCGCAGGTGATCCTCGGCGATACGGCGCAGCGGATCGCCGATGAACGCGACGCGGCCGGCGGCCAGATCGGCCAGCCCGCCGAAATAATCGTAGACCGCGCGTGTCACGGGATCGGCCGACAGCGCGTTGATCGTGAAATCGCGCCGCGCCGCATCCTCGCGCCAATCGTCGGTAAAGGCGACGCTGGCGCGGCGACCGTCGGTCGAGACGTCGCGACGCAGCGTGGTGATCTCGATCGGTATGCCGCCGGGCAGGATCGCGGTGACGGTGCCGTGGGCGATGCCGGTGGGCACCGCGCGGAACCCGGCCGCCGTCACCCGCGCGCTCACCTCGTCGGGCAGCAGCACCGTGGCGCAATCGACATCGACGACGGCGCGGCCCGCCAGCGTATCGCGCACCGCCCCGCCGACATAGCGGGTCAGCCCGCCCGGCGCACCCAGCGCATCGAGCAGCGGAGCAAGGCCGGCGCGGTCCTGCCAGTCGGCGTGGGGCAGCGTCGTCGGCGGCACGTCAGGCAATCGTCGCCAGCCGGCGCGAGAGGTTGACGATCATGCCGGCGGTGGCGCCCCAGATGCGGCGGTCGTTCCACATGATCTCGAAATAGCGCCGCTCGCGCCCTTCCCATTCCATCGCGTGCCGACCGTGGTTGCGCGGGTCGAGCAGGAAATCGAGCGGCACCTCGAAGATGTCGGCCACCTCCCCCGGGTGCGGCACCAGTGCGGTATCGGGGGCGATCAGCCCGATCACCGGGGTCACCTCGTAGCCGGTGCCGGTCTGGTAGCGGTCGGCGGTGCCGATCACCTGCACCGCCGCGCGGGGCAGGCCGATCTCCTCCTCGGCCTCGCGCAGCGCGGCGGCGACGGGGCCGTCGTCGCCCGGGTCCATCCGGCCGCCGGGAAAGGCGATCTGCCCGGCGTGCTGACGCATCGCGGCGTTACGCAGGGTGAGGAGCACGCCCGGCTCGGGCCGTTCGACGATCGGCACCAGCACGGCCGCCGGGGTGAAGCCCTGCGGGTAACGCTGGGCCAGATCGCGCGTATCGCCGCCGAGATAGCCATCGGCGTGCCGAACGCCGTCCTCCAGCGCGCGGCGCAGGCGCTCCGCCAGGGTCATGAGCCAGGCTCGAACGGAAAGAAGGCGCCGTCGCTCCACAGGCCGGCGGGGCCGGCGGCGTCGTCCGGTCCGCTCTCGTCAAGCGCCAGGGCGGCGGGATCGTAATAGACGCTGCGGGCGACCAGCGCCTCCAGCCCGCCGCGCACGCGGAGGTAGGGGTGGGGGCCGTCGTCCTTCTCCACCACCCGCAGGGCGTTATCCGGCCCGGCGATCACGACTTCGTCGGTGTTCAGGCGGAAGGCGAGGCGGCGATCGCGGCCCTCGCCCTCGCTCTTTACCTCCACCGCCACGAACGGCGCATCCTCCACCGCGATGTCGAGCTTCTCGCCGGGGGTGACGAGCACGTAGCCGCCATCCGCCTCGCGCCGCAGGATGGTGGCGAACAGCCGCACCATCGCCATCCGCCCGATCGGCGACCCCTGATGGAACCACGTACCGTCGCGCGCGATCCGCATCTCGCTGTCGCCGCAATGGGTCGGGTTCCAGCGCTCCACCGGGGGCAGGCGGCGATCGGCGACCGCCTGCGCGATCTCGGCGAGCGACAGCGTGCTCAGGTCGTCGGGCAGGGGGGTGGTCTCGGGCATGACCCCGCTTAGCCAGAGCGGGCGGGGGCCACAAGCGCAGCGCCGTTTCGGGCGCTACGAGGGCCGGCGCGGGCCGAGCGTGCCGGTGGCCGGCCAGTCCCCCGGCGTGGCCAGCCGGGCGAGCAGACGGTGCCGTTCCACCGGCCCCGGCACGCGCCACCCGCCGGTCGCGGCATCGGTGAAGCCGAAAAAGCGACCGTAATATTCCGGATCGCCGATCAGCACGAAATCGCGCGCGCCGATGCCGGTGGCGGCTTCGAACATCGTCTCGATCAACCGGCGGCCGATACCGTCGCGCTGCCGCTCGGGCGCCACGGCGACCGGCCCGAGCAGCACCAGCGGCAGCGTTCGGTCATCGTCGGCGATGAGCGCGACCGGCCAGCATTGCAGCGTGGCAACCAGAGTGGTGCCGTCGAACCCGGCAAGTGACAGCGAGGGCAGCCACCCCATCCCCTCGCGGATGCGATAGGCGGTGCGGCCGTGCCGGTCGGTGCCGAACGCCACGTCGAGCAGCGCCTCGACAGCCGCCGGATCGGCCTGCCCGAGCGGGGCGATGGTGGGCAAGGCGGCGGTCTCCGAC
>NZ_VNIM01000048.1 GCF_007785815.1 Alterirhizorhabdus solaris
ACCCGGCGCAGTCGCCACGCCCGGCCCCACGCTGCACGAACGGCTCGTCGCCAGCGGCCTGCCCGTGGCCACGCCACCCGGCCACGGCCCGGACCGGCTGGAGGCCGCCGGCTGGTCAGAACTGATCGAGGAAGCGACCACCGGCGAAATCGCTTTCCCGAACGGCGGCCTGCGCCTTTCGCTCACCCCGGCGATGACGTTGTTCGACGTCGACGGCGTGGTCCCGCCCGCCGATCTGGCCTGCGCCGGGGCGGCGGCGGCGGCGCGGACGATCCGGCGGATGGATATCGGCGGCTCGATCGGCATCGACCTGCCGACCGTCGCCGCCAAGGCCGACCGGCTCGCGACGGCGGAGGCGTTCGATGCGCTTCTGCCGCAACCGTTCGAGCGGACGGCGGTGAACGGCTTCGGCTTCCTCCAGATCGTCCGCCGCCGCCCGCGCGCTTCGCTGCCCGAGCTGTTGCGCGAGGATCCCGCCGCCAGCGCCGCCCGAGCGTTGCTGCGCCGGGCGGAACGCACGCCCGGCCCCGGCCCGCGCCGGCTGGTCGCCGCGCCGACGGTGATCGCGGTGATCGCGGCCCGGCCCGACTGGCTGGCGCTGCTCGAACGGCGCCTCGGCGCCACCGTCGCCTTGCAGGCCGATCCCGCACTCGCCATAGGATCGGGTCATGTCCACGCCCTCCAGACGTAACGGCTGCCCGGTCTGCGGCAAGCCCGCCACCGCCGCCGCCACCCCGTTCTGCAGCCAGGGCTGCCGGGACCGGGACCTGCTGCGATGGCTCGGCGACGGCTATCGCGTGCCCGGCCGCGCGATCGAGGACGACGAAGCAGAAAGTGCATCGGACGGGCTGGACAGAAACCGCAGGCCGCCTCTATAGGCGCTGCTCCAACGCTCCCGTGCCCGGATAGCTCAGTTGGTAGAGCACGTGACTGAAAATCACGGTGTCGGCGGTTCGAATCCGTCTCCGGGCACCATTCGCCATGACATCGCACCCTTTGTGGCAGGCGTTCGGTAAATCCGCCGGAACACGGCCGGGCTTTTCCATTTTGTGATCGCAGTCCCTGCCGGGCCGACCCTGTGGCAATCGCACCCGACAGCAACACGCCGACACAAATCGGTCACATTAAATCGCGCGATCCGTAACATTCGCGCCCTATCGCCCCCTCCATATCCGGGGGGACCATAATGACCATCGCCACGCGCCTTTTCGCCGCATCGCTTCTGCTCGCCAGCTCCACCGCCGCGCTCGCCCAGTCGGCCAGCTTCACCCGGCCGAACATCACCACACAGGCCGGCGCTGCCAGTGTCTCGCTGGGCGGACAGACGTTCGTCAACCAGGGCCTCGTGGGCGTCGGCCGGCTCGATGCCAACACGCGCGACTTCGCCGGCGAGACGCTCGGTTCCTTTTCCGGCATGGCGCTGGATCTCGCCTCGTGGCGGCGCAACGCCGACGGCACCTACAGCGGCCGGATGATGACGACGCCCGATCGCGGGCCGAACGACGTCGGCCCGTTCGTCGGCACCACCGACTATCGCAACCGCGTCCACATCTCGACCCTGACGCTGGCGCCCTATACCGGCACCGCCGCCCTGCCGCAGGCGACGACCTCGCAGAACCAGCTGACGATCACGCCGACCGGCGGCTTCTTCCTGACCGACGCCGCCGGCGTGCCGATGACGGGCAAGGATCCGGGTACCGGCGTGGTGGTGCGCGACGGCGTGTCGCTGCCCTCCCCGCGCACCGGCGAGGGCGCCGGCCGGATCAGCCTCGACGCGGAAGGGATCGCCTATGCGCGCGATGGCAGCTTCTACGTGTCCGACGAATATGCCGCCGGCCTCTATCATTACGATGCGACCGGCCGGCTGCTCGGCGCGATCCAGACGGTGCCGGCGCTGCTGCCGCGCACGGCCGGCGCGATCGACTTCAACAGCGTGAACCCGCCCGCCACCGGGCGCCGCAACAATCAGGGGCTGGAGGCGGTGGCGATCACGCCCGACGGCAACCGCCTCGTCACCATCCTGCAATCGGCGACCGTGCAGGATACCGCCGGCAGCAACCAGGCGACGCGCAACAACACGCGCGTGCTGGTGTACGACATCAGCGGCACCGCCACGCCGGCCAGCCCGATCGGCCACTACGTGCTGCAACTGCCGATCTTCACCCAGGCCGGCAACGGCGCCGCGCCCGATCGCACGGCGGCGCAGTCGGAGATGCTGGCACTCAACACCAGCCAGTTCCTCGTCCTGTCGCGTGACGGCATCGGGCGCGGCGCCGGCACCTCGGCCACCAATTCCCCCGTGTTCAAGAGCGTGCTGCTGATCGACACGACCGGCGCCACCAATCTGGCGGGCACTACCTACGAGACCAGTACCACGCCGATCGCCACCAACGGCGCGCTGCTGCCGTCGATCAAGCCGGTGCAGCAGGTGGAGCTGGTCAACATGCTCAACCCGGTGCAGCTCAATCGCTTCGGCATGAACCTGAACACCGCCCCCTCCTCGGCCACCTCGCTGTCGGAGAAGCAGGAGGCGATGGGCCTCGCTCCGGTGCTTACCGAGGATGCGCCGCAGGATTTCTTCCTGCTGATCGGCAACGACAATGATTTTCAGGCGAACAACGGCTTCATCAACGGCCAGCCGTACAACGCCGCGCTCTCCGGGGCGGGCGGCAGCGGCAACAACGACAGCGTCGTCCTCGTCTATCGCCTGACGCTGCCGACCTATGTCGATCCGACCGCGCTCAGGGCCATGACGCTCGGCGCGCCCGTCGTGCTCGACACCGCCCGCACGGTCGCCTCCGAACTCGGGTCGGTCGCCGGCACGGCGGCGATGGAGCGGCTGGGCGGCCTGCGCCGGCTGGGCGATGGCGGCTTCGGCACCGGCGTGCGGCTGTGGGCGCAGACCGACTGGCGCCGGATCAACACCACCACCTCGCGCGGGGTGGACCTTTCCCGCGCGGACGGCCTCTCGATCGCGGGCGGCGCCGATTACGGCACCGGCCCGCTGCGGGTCGGCGTGGCGGTCGGTCACCAGTCCGCCGACGACGACGGCGGCCCGCTGACGATCGACGCCAAGGGCACCAGCCTTGCCGTCTATGCCGGCGTCTCGCTCTCCTCGGGTCTCTACGCGCAGGCCGCCGCCGCCAAGACGGTGCAGCTCGATATCGACAAGCTGGACCGCGCCGGCGCCTATGGCCTGACCGGCCGGGGCCGGACCGGCGGCGACGTGTGGACCGCCTCGGGCGAACTCGGCTGGCTGGTCGATCTGGGCGCGGCGCGGGCCGGTCCGTTCGGCGGCGTCGATTATGTCGATACGCGGATCGACGGCTATACCGAAACCGGCGCGTCGCTGGGCAACGTCGCCTATCAGGATCTCGATTACCGCCGCCTGCGGCTCACCGCCGGGGTGGAGGCACGCGCGCCGATCAGCGAGGCGTTCGTGCCTTCGCTGCGGGTAGGCTATACGTGGGAGGACGAGCGCGGCGATCGTTCGGCCGTCGTCCGCCTCGCCTCCGCCCAGCACAGCCTGGCCACGCAGACGGTGGCGCTCGCCTCGACCGAGCGCGATCATGTCGTCGCCGGCTTCGGGGTGCAGGGGGTGCAGGGGGCGCTCGGCTACCGCTTCGGCGCGGAGGGCCGCTTCGCGCGGGGGCAGGACGATGCCCGCGTCAGCATCGGCGTCTCGCTCGGCCTCTGAGCGGGCGCCGCACGGACCACACGGACGATTATCGCGAATAGGTCGCAACATCACGCTTGAGCGACGCCTGCCCCCTGCCTAGAGGTCGCCGACCAGCAGGGGGACCAGCGTGAACAGGATCGTGAAACATGCCGCCACGGTGACCGGCGCCCTCGGGCTGCTCGTCGCCGCGACCGCCTGCTCGGGGCGCGGCCCCAAGGGAGAGACCGTCGATCTGCCGATCGCCACCACGATCGCGGTGAAGCCGGCGGACGCAAGGGCGAAGGCGATCGTCGCCACCGCTACGGCGTTCCTGGCCACGCTGAGCGAAGCGCAGCGCAAGGCGGTGGTGTACGCCTTCGACGATAACGCCCAGCGGGCGCGCTGGTCGAACTTCCCGGTCAGTTTCGTCGAGCGCGGCGGCATCATGCGGCGCGATCTCACCGTGGCGCAGAAGGCCGCGCTCGATGCGCTGCTCGGGCAGGTGCTGAGCGAGCGGGGCGTGCGCAACGCGCGCATGCAGATGGCGGCGGACGATGCGCTGGTCGGCGGGCCGGGGCCGGGCGCCGACTTCGGCAGCCAGTTCTATTATGTCGCCTTCCTCGGCCAGCCATCGGTGGCAAAACCGTGGATGTTCCAGTTCGGCGGTCACCATCTGGCGATCAACGTCACCTTCGTCGGGCCGGAGGCGTCCTTCTCGCCGATGCTGACGGGCGGCCAGCCGCTGACGATCCGGTACGAGGGCCGCAAGGTGTATATCACGCGCGAGGAGGTGGATGCCGCGCAGGCGCTGCTCGCGAGCCTCAACCCGGCGCAGCGCAAGGCGGCGGTCCTCGGCGACCAGCCGATCCAGCTGCTGCTGGGGCCGGGCGAGCACGGCACCACCGTCGCGGCCGAGGGGGTGCGCGGCGCCGACCTGACGGCGGCGCAGCAGGCGTTGCTGCTCGCGGTGGTGCAGGCGCGGGTCGGCCAGTTCAACGCACGCGACGCGCAGGCCAAGATGGCGGCGGTGCGCGCCGACCTGCAACAGACGACGTTCGGCTGGTGGGGGCCGCAGGACCAGCCCGGCGCGGCCTATTTCCGCATCACCGGGCCGCGCATCGTGCAGGAATACGCGCCGCAGCACATGGGCGACGACGACCCGACGGAGCACGACCACAGCATGTATCGCGATCCCGCCAACGATTACGGCGCGGCCTGGGTGGCGGCGAGGAAGTGATCCGGCACGGGCTGGCGGGGATCGTCCTCGGCCTTGCCGCCCCCGCGCTGGCGCATCCCCACAGCATCGTCGAGCAGCAGGCGTCGCTGTCGCTCGGCCGCCGGCAGGCGGTGGTCAGCTATGCGATCATGCCGTCGTGGCGGGATGGCGCCCACATGTTCGCCCATCTCGACAGCGATGGCGACGGATTGCTGAGCCGCGCCGAGCAAACCGCGTTCGCGTGGCGGCTGCTGGCGACGACACGGCTGACGATCGACGGCGTGCCGGCGCGGCTGGCGCTGGCGACGCTCGATTTCCCGGAGCGGGCGGTGCTTGCGGCCGGCGGCGGCCCGATCCGGATCACGGCGCGCGCGTCGCTGGCACTGGCCGCCAACCGCCCGCACCTGATCGCCTTCGACGTGCGAAATCATGATTTCGCCGCCTCGTGGTTCCTCCAGCCCTACTATTTCGCCGACCTCATGGCCGATCGACACATGCCGAAGGTCGGCCGCCATGCGGACAGCGGCAGCATCACGGTCGCGGTGCCGGCCGCCGGCTGACCGGCCCGTGTCAGCCGCGCCGCGCCTCGTGCATCGCGAGCGTTTTGCGCGCCTGTTTGAGATGCGGCATGTCCAGCATCCGGCCTTCCAGCCCCAGCGTGCCGGCATCGGGATTCGCGGCGAACAGCGCGATCACGCGGTGGGCGAAATCCACCTCTTCCGGCGAGGGCGAATAGCAGTCGTTGATTGCCTCCACCTGCGCCGGATGGATGGCGAGACGCCCGCCGAACCCCTCCGCGCGGGACGCGCGCGAGGAAGCGCGCAAACCCTCAATATCGCGAAAGTCGGCATGGAGCGTATCCACCGCCTCGACCCCGGCGGCATGCGCCCCGAGCAGGCAGAGCGAGCGCACCATCCGGTAGGTGAACGCCCATTCGCCCGAAGCATCGCTGTTGCCGCTCGCCCCGATCGCCGAGCTGAGATCTTCCGCGCCCCAGGTGAGGCCGTAGAGCCGCGCCAGCCCGGCGGCGGCATAATCGCCGAGCCTGAAGGGCGCGACGGCGGTTTCGGTCGCGACCGGCAGGATGCGGATCGATCCGGGCGCGATCCCCGCCACCACTTCCAGCGCGTCGAGATAATGGCTCGCCCGCAACACGTCCGCCGGGCCGTTCACCTTGGGCAGCATGATGCCGTCCGGCGCGGCCGCGACGATGGCCGCCAGATCGACCAGCGGATGGTCCGTATCGAGCGGGTTGATCCGCACCCAATATTGCGCCGCCCGCGTCTGCCTGGGCCGCTCCGCCAGGAAGGCGGCCACCATCTCGCGCGCGGCGGCCTTGCGGGCGGGGGCGACGGCGTCCTCCAGGTCGAGGATGAAGGCGTCGGCCGGGGTCTGGTCGATCTTGCCGAGCTTCTTCCCGCTGTCGCCGGGCACGAACAGGAGGGAACGGAGCGGGGTCACGCCGGCTTCCTGAGCTGGAGGCCCGAGCGTTTGCACGAGGCGACCAGTTCGTCCCTCTGGTTGTAGGCGCGGTGCAGGAAGGTGACGATGCCCTGATCCGGCCGCGAGCGGGAGTCGCGCAGTTCGATCACCTCGGTCACGACATGGATTGTGTCGCCGGCAAAAAGCGGATTGGGAAACCGCACCTCGTCCCACCCCAGATTGGCGACCGCCGTGCCCAGCGTCGTATCGCCCACCGAGATGCCGACCATCAGGCCGAGCGTGAAGGCCGAGTTCATCAGCGGGCGGCCATACGGCGTGCCTTTCATATATTCGGCATCGAGATGCAACTGAGCCGGGTTGTGCGTCAACGTCGACATCAGCAGATTGTCGGTTTCGGTAAGGGTGCGGCGGATCGGGTGCTCGAACACCTGCCCCACCGCCAGTTCGTCAAACCATACGCCAGCCATCGGTTCAGCCCCCGGATCGGGATGGCGACGGTCCCGTCGCAGGGAACGCCGCCGGGTTATGCGTCTGCCCGACGCTTGGGGCCGGTGGTACCGGGAACGGGCATGTCCGGGCAGATGCGGATCGCCTGCATAGGCCATGCGGGCCATGGGTGCACCGATCGGATGCGACACCCCGCCTCGTGGGGGCGCACGGCATCACGGGACCGGGCGCATCCTCACCGCCCGATCGCCTTCGCAAGCGACGGGCTGGCGATCGCCAGCCCGCTGCCCATCACGATCGCATCCTCGACGAAGCCGGTGGCCGTCTGGCCATAGCGCCGCATGGCGGCACAGCGCAGCCGCCAGCCGAAATAGGATGAGGCGAGCGCGGCGCCCACGGCCACCGTGGCGCCCAGGAACCGCTGGTCGCGCGGCGCGAGCGCGGCGCCGGCGTAGGCGGCGGTGACGCTGCGGACGGCCAGCCCGATCGGCACCACGCGGTCGGGCGCGGTCTTCATCTTGTCCCCGGCCATCTCGGCGGCCGCGAACAGCGCCGTGCCGGCCGCGACGACCGGGTTCAGCATCAGATTCTGCAACGGCAGGTCCGCCGGTATGTCGTGCCGGCGGGTCGCGGTGGCGATCGCGGCCAGTGGCGTGATGCCGCGCTGGCCGGCGACGAGGCCGATGAGAAAGGAACGCATCATGGGCCGTCTCCGAATTGAATGGCGAAAGGCATAAACCCCCGAACCGCCCGGATATCCCGGCCCGAGCGGGGCAGATCGTGTTTCGTCAGGCACCGGATGCTCCCTCCTCGTCGCTGCCGGCGGGCAGTTTCACGCCCACCTGAGCGCAGATCGCCCGCAGCGCCGGCTTCAGCCCCTCTTCCAGCGTGGGATGGTAGAAAGGGCGGGCCAGCAGGTCGCCCGCCGTGGCACCGCTTTCGATCGACCACGCTAGCAGGTGGCCGAGATGGTCGGCACCGGGGCACAGCAGCGTGGCGCCGAGCAGCCGGCCGTCGCCGGGGGCGGCGCGCAGTTGCGCCATGCCGTCCGCCCTCGCCTCCACCCGCGCACGCCCCTGATCGCGGTAATCGGCGGTGCCGGTCACGAGATCGTCGGCGGCCTTGCGCCCGACGATGGCGAGCGGCGGATCGGTGAACATGATCGACATGGGCACGAAGCGCCTCGCCTTCTCGACGTGCGGAAAGGCGGCCGCGTTCGCCCCGGCGATCGCCCCCTCGGCGGAGGCTTCGTGGAGCACCGGGCGATCCGCGTCGACGTCGCCGGCGATGAAGATGCCGCTGTTCCCGCACCGCATCGTCTCCCGATCGAACTCGGGCGTGCCGTGCTCGTCCAGCGCCAGCCCCGTCGTCTCCAGCCCCAGGCCATGCAGCGCGGGCGGGCGCCCGGCCGCCACGAGCACCCGGTCGAACCGGGCCTCGCCGGACGACGCGCCGGACCAGCGCAGCCGCGCGCCGCCGTCCACCGTATCCGCCGCGATCGAGACGCCCAGGTGCAGCTCCAAGTCGCGCGCCATGATGGCCTTCAGCATGCCGCCGATCTCGGCATCGTCGAGACCCGCCAGCGCATCCTTCTCGTCCAGCAGCGTCACCTTTACGCCGAGCCGCGCCATCGCCTGCCCCAGTTCCAGCCCCAGCGCCCCGGCACCGATGACGGCAAGGCGGCCGGGCAGGTCGTCCAGTTCGAAGACGGTCTCGTTGGTGAGCACGAAATCCCGGATCGCATCGAAGGCTTTCGGCACATTGGGCTGCGATCCCGTCGCGATGACGATGGCCTTCGCCGTGATGCGGCGTCCGTCCTCCAGCGCCAGCGTGCCGCCGTCGCCGAAGGTCGCCTTCGCCTTCACCCTGATGCCCGCCGGCAGCCGCTCGATCTGAGCGCGCGTTCCTTCCGCGAAGGCATCGCGCTCGCGTCGCAGCCGCCGCATCACCGCCGGACCGTCGACACGCGGGGTCGCATCGATCCCGAAGGTCGCGGCGCGCCGCACGGCCTCGGCCGCGCCCGCCGCCGCGATCAGCAGCTTTGACGGCATGCAGCCGACATTCGCGCAGGTCGTGCCCGAAAAGGCGGGGTCGATCAGCAGCGTCGTCGCACCGGCCCGGCGCGCGCTCCGCTCCGCCGCGAGGCCGGCGGTGCCGGCACCGATGATGGCGACGTCACAGCGCATGTCGCCGGGCATCAGCCTTCACCCCGGATCGCCCGAACCGCGCCGGGAGCCGGGCGGGTGGGCGTCCGTTCAGAATGCGGCCGCGCGCCGGTGCGCAGCCCCCGATACAGCTTCATCGCTCGTCCTTCGTCTCGCTGGAGCAGGCTGAACC
Organism: Alterirhizorhabdus solaris; assembly: GCF_007785815.1. Taxonomy (GTDB): domain Bacteria; phylum Pseudomonadota; class Alphaproteobacteria; order Sphingomonadales; family Sphingomonadaceae; genus Alterirhizorhabdus; species Alterirhizorhabdus solaris. Next base: position 9,102 of record NZ_VNIM01000048.1, read on the forward strand.
AACGGATCGGCCAAGCGGTCCCCCGCGCGACATGTTTCCGGCGGTGCCCGCCACGCAGGCGAGGAACGGGGCCGCCGCGACCCCGTTCGACCGGATCGATCCGGCGGCGATCAGCGCGGTTCGAGGAAGGTGGTCTGGTGCGCCATGCCGATCATCCCCTCGCGATCGCCCAGCCGGCTGTGGGTGAGGCCGATGCCGTTGCCCGCGCTCTCGCTGGTGGAGTCGATCAGGAACCACTCGCCGCGCGGGCGACGGGTGAGGTGGACGGCGATGTCCACGTTGGCGAAGGTCCAGTCGCGCAGCGGCACCAGCGGGGCGGTGCCCGAACCGAAATCGGCGATCATCGCCACCGCCTCGAGCGGCGTGAGCGGCACGCCGGCGACCACCTGCGCCTTCATCCGCGTCCATGTCGCGCCGGGGCCGGGGACCGCATAGTCGCCCTCGATCCGCTTCGTCTCGGCCCAGGAGAGGCCCGGCGGCGGCGGCGTATCGGGGAAGCCGCGGGTCAGCGGGGTGGCTGCCTCGGGCGATGTCGCCTCGCGCAAACGCAGCGCGGTGGCACGAAGCCACGGCCGCCCCTCGATCAACAGCTCGGTTTCGACCAGCTGCACACGCCTGCCCTCGCGCACGATCCGGGTGGTGGCGACGACCGGCGCCAGCGGCACCGCGCCGAGAATGTCGATCGTCAGCCGCGCGGGGGCCATCGGCGCCGGGCTTGGCACCGCCTCCATCGCATGCACGGCAAGCCCGGCCAGCGCGACCCCCATCTGGGCGCGGGGGTTCCACGGACTGGTGCCAAGCCCGGTCGGCACGTAGCGATCGCCCTCGCGGGTATAGAATGCCTCGGCCGTCATGCGCGGGGCGACGACGGGCGATGGGCACAACGGCAGGCGCGGAGGCCGCCCCCGATCCGCGCTTCGGCGATGGTGCTTGCCGGCAGGCCGTTCTCGACCATGCTGCTCTCCTCGGCGGTTGACGGGCCGGCAACCCCCTGCCCAAGCTGCCCGCATATGGCAAGACCGCCGCCGCCTTCGCGGGCGATGCGGCGATCGGCGTGTCCTGTCCTCTCTCGCGGCGAACCGGTCGACGGCATCGCGCACGGTTTCGCCGAGCGGGCGCGTTGCCGAGTGCAGCTCTCGACGCGCCCTGCCGCTGTTCAGTTCGCGAAACACGTTCGGCATGACGATCGCGTCCGTGCCGCCCATATCGTCCTTTCGACGCAGCAGCATCGTGCGTTCGACGATCCAGGCGATACCGCAGGCGGCGCGGTAAGGGAGCAGCCGCGCATTGCCGTGCCCCGCCCCGCCGGCACGGGCCGCCCCGGATCGATCGTCATCCGTCTTTCGCCATGTCCGCGAGGGGTCGGCCGACCCTTATTCCTCCCGTCTCCCGCCGTGAACGGCGCGCGACGCACGGATCGTCGCGCAGGAAATGACAGTTGCCAAGCGCATTGACGTTCCCCACCGGTCTGCGCCAAAGCGTGCAGGCGAAATCGGCCGCGCCGTCCGGCGCAGTTCCGGTCGCACGACAGGTTATGCCTTTTAATTCCCGAGACGCGGCTTGGTGTCGGCCGGGAGAGGACGGAGAGATCACATGCTCAAGGATGCAGAGCGGACGAACCTCGGAATCGAGCCCGCGGTCCTGCTGGATATCTACCGGCAGATGTCGCGTATCCACGAGGTCGACAAGGCGATCCGCTCCGGCCTGTCCGCCGGCCGGTTCCAGTTCACCTACTGGCCGATGACCGGGCAGGAAGCGATCCCGGCCACGCTCGCCACGCTCACCGACGCCAACGACTATATGGTGACGATCTATCGCGGCATCCACGATCAGGTCGCCAAGGGCGTGCCGCTCAAGGGGCTGTTCGCCGAGGCGATGTCCCGCCAGGACGGGCTCAACAAGGGCAAGGGCGGTTCGCCGCACATCTCCGACCCGACGAGCGGCTCGATGCTGACGACCGCGATCGTCGGCGCCGGTGCCCCGATCGCCAACGGCCTGGCACTCGCCGCCAAGATGCGCGGCGAAGGCCGCGTGACGGTCGTCAACTTCGGTGACGGCGCGACCAGCATCGGCGCGGTGCACGAGGCGATGAACCTGGCCGGCGCGTGGAAGCTGCCGATCATCTTCATGTGCCAGAACAACCAGATCGGCGAATATACCAAGATCCCCGAATATACCGCCGGCCCCGACTTCGCCGGCCGCGCCACCGCGCTCGGCTTCCGCGGCGTCAAGGTCGATGCGAACGATCCGATCGCCTTCCACGCGGTGATGAAGGAGATCGTCGAGGACGTGCGCGCCGGCAAGGGCCCGGCGTTCGTCGAGGCGGTCACGCTGCGGCTCGGCACCCACGCCGGCTTCGCGCCCAACGAGCTGCTCACCAAGGACGAGCTGGCGGCGGGCCGCGAGAACTGGCCGGTGCCCAAGACGCGCGCCTTCCTGCTCGAAGCCGGCCTCGCGACCGAGGCGGAACTGGCCGAGATCGACGGTGCCGCCAAGACCGAGGTCGACGAGGCCGTCGCATTCGCTCTGGCCAGCGCGCCGATCACCGAGGAGGACATGCTCACCGACGTGTACGGTGACGAGACCGTCGTGCCGCGTCGCGGCGTCTATCCGGTGCGCGAGGAAGAGGCGCCGGTGTCCGGCGAGACGAAGATGATGGCCATGTACGAGGCCATCATCAGCGTGCAGGATCTGGCCATGGAGGCCGACGAGGGCGTCTTCCTGCTGGGCGAGGATATCGGCGATCCGCCCGGCGGCGTGTTCAAGACGACGGCGGGCCTGCAGACCAAGTGGGGCAAGGAGCGCGTGCGCCCCACCCCGATCGCCGAGCAGGCGATCATCGGTGCGGCCACCGGCGCGGCGCTCGTCGGCATGCGCCCGGTGGCGGAGATCATGTTCTCCGACTTCATGGGCGTGTGCATCGACCAGATCACCAACCACGCCGCCAAGCAGCGTTACATGTCGGGCAGCGCGACCAACGTGCCGATGACGATCCGCGTGCTGGTGGCCGGCGGCCTCGGCGGTTTCGGCGCGCAGCACAGCCAGTCGCTCGAGGCATGGCTACTGCATGTGCCGGGCCTGAAGATCGCCTACCCCTCGACCACGCTCGACGCGCGCGGCCTGCTCGCCTCGTGCATCTTCGACGAGGACCCCTGCGTCCACTTCGAGTCGATGGCGATGGTGTTCGGCGCGCCCAAGCAGGCGGTGCCGATCGGCGACTATCGCATCCCCCTCGGCGTCGCCAAGGTGCGCCGCGAGGGCAGCGACATCACGCTCGTCTCGTTCGGCTGGCAGGTGAACCAGTGCCTCGCGGCCGCCGAGGAACTCGCCAAGGAAGGCATCAACGCCGAGGTCATCGATCTGCGCTCGCTGATGCCGCTCGATTATCATCGCGTGCTGGATTCGGTGAAGAAGACGCGGCGCGCGCTCGTGGTGCATGCCGCGACCGAGTTCTGTGGTCTGGGTTCGGAAATCGCCTCGACGATCAACGAGGAACTGTTCTCGATCCTGAAGGCACCGGCCTCGCGCTTCGGGGCATACTACTCGCCGATCAGCTTCTCGCCCGCCATCGAGGCGGCGCAGATGCCGAACAAGGGCTCGATCATCGCGCGGGTGCGTGAAGTGATGAAGGATCGCGACTGACGCGAACCCGGTAGCCGGTGCCTCCCCCGCGCGATTGCGGGGGAGGCACCGGCTGACGGCCGATCACTCGGTCGGCAGATAACGGTCCCACTCGAACGGGACGATCGGGAAGAACGGCGCGGCGAGCAGCCCCTTCACCGCACCCGTCTCCCAGCGCTTCCGCACCGCCTCGCCCAGCGTTTCGGCCGCGGCGACGGGATCCGAATCCAGGAAGAAATAGGTGATCTGGGTGCCGCGGGTATCCTGATCGTACGGTGCCGGCGCCAGCGCGCCCTGATACCACCAGATGCCGGCAACACCCGGAAGATCGACCAGATCGGCAGGCGAGGCGTTGCCTTCCTCGACGAGGATATAGACGCCGACGGCCGGGCGCCACGGGATCACGTCCGCCCCCGCCACGGCGCGGGCGGCGGCGATCTTGCCCTCCAGATCGGCGGTCATGTAAGTGATGCTCGGCAGCCTGATCGCCATGCGCCCGGCGACGTTCAGCGCGTTGCCCAGCACGGTGAAGCCCGGAATCCCGCCCGCATCGGTGAACATGTAGGTCATCACATGATCGACCTCGTCGTAGAGGCCCACGCTGGCCGCGCGCGCCGCCCGGCAGGCGGGGGTGGAGACAAGCCGGATGGCGTTGCGCAGATCGGGCAGCCGATACTGCTCGGGCCGGTGATCGAGCGAGTGCCACTCGATATATTCGGCATCGCGGCCCTCGGGGTGGCGGCCGGAAAACGAGATGAAGACATATTTCGCGGCCGTCTCGCCCGTGCCGAGCACGTCGGGCAGATGTTCGGAAGGCGTTCCCTCAAGATGCATGGCTGGTCCTCTCATGATGGCATGCCCACGGGGATGGGCCGCCGGTTCTGTTGGCCTGTCTCAATCGCCGGAAGCGGGGCGGATCGCAAGACCGGGGCGCGGCGGCGGCACGTCGCCGGATTGCGACCGGATCGCACATCCCCTATTGCATAAGATGAACGGGCCGCCGGAATACCGGGGCATCGATGGAGGATGCGATGACGAGCACTGGCGCCGGAACGGCCGGCTTCGATGAAACCTATGACTTTGTCGTGGTCGGCAGCGGCGGCGGCTCGATGTGCGCGGCGCTGGCCATGCGCGCGGCGGGCAAGTCCGTCCTCATCGTCGAGAAGACCTCGCTGATCGGCGGCACCACTGCCCGTTCGGGCGGCGTCATGTGGATCCCCAACAATCCGTTCATGAAGCGGGACGGCGTGGAGGACAGCCTGGAGAAGGCCACCGCCTATCTCGACAGCGTGGTGGGCGATCACAACGACACGCCGGGCGCCACGCGCGCGCGGCGACACGCCTATCTGGTCGAAGGGCCGCGGATGGTCGACTTCCTCGTCGCGCAGGGCCTGAAGTTCACCCGCGTGCCCTACTGGCCCGATTATCACGACGAGCGCCCCGGCGGATCCGAGCCGGGCCGCACCGTCGTGGCCGAACTGTTCGACGTCAACGAGCTTGGCCCGTGGAAGACCCGTCTGCGGCCCAACTTCCTCACGCTGTTCGCCACGCTCGACGAGGCGCTGAAGCTGCCGACGTTCAAGCGGTCGTGGGTGGGCAAGCGGACGATGGCGAAGATCGGCCTGCGCACCGCGTTCGCCAAGCTGACCGGCAAGCATTACGTCACCGCCGGCGCCGCGCTGCAGGGCAGGATGCTGCAGGCCGCGGTGAAGGCCGGCGTCGAGTTCCGCAACGACGCGCCGGTCAGCCAGCTTGTCGTGGAGAACGGCGCGGTGACCGGTGTCGTCAGCGTGAAGGACGGCAAGGGCTCCCGCATCGGCGCGCGCCTCGGCGTGCTCGTCAATGCCGGCGGATTCGCCCACAACCAGTCGATGCGGGACCAGTATCAGCCCGGCACCTCGGCCAGATGGACCAACGCGGCCGAGGGCGACACCGGCGAGATGATCCTCGAGATGATGCGCCACGGCGCCGCCATCGCCCAGATGGAGGAGATGGTCGGCAACCAGATGTCCATCCCGCCGGGGCACGAGGACGATCCGATCAAGCCGGTGGTGCAGGGCATGGCCGCGCCCCACGCGATCGTCGTCGATCAGTCGGGCGTCCGCTACATGAACGAGTCCGGCTCCTACATGATGTTCTGCCGGAACATGCTGGAGCGTAACCGCGAGGTGCCCGCCGTGCCGAGCTGGGAGATCTTCGATACCCAGTACATCACCAGCTACATGCTGGCAGGATCGATGCCGGGCGCAAACAAGCCCGCCCGCTGGTTCGACGAGGGCTTCCTGAAGAAGGCCGACACCCTGGAGGAGCTGGCCGCCCTGATCGATTGCGATCCCGCCACGCTGCGGGCCACGGTGGAACGCTGGAACGGCTTCGTCGCGAAGAACCACGACGACGATTTCGAGCGCGGCGAGCGGGCCTACGACCGCTGGCTCGGCGACCCGACGCACCGGCCCAACCCCTCGCTCGGCGCGATCGACAAGGGGCCGTTCTATGCGATGCCGGTGGTGCCGGGCGATGTCGGCACCTATGGCGGCGTCGTGACCGACCCGCAGGCGCGCGTCCTGCGCGAGGACGGCACGCCGATCCCCGGGCTGTACGCCACCGGCGTCTCCACCGCCTCCGTCATGGGGCGGAGCTATCCCGGTGCCGGCGCCAGCGTCGGCCCGTCGTTCGTGTGGGGCTATATCGCCGCCGGCCATGCGCTGAAGGCGGCCTGACGCCGCCCGCACCCCGCCGCCGGCAGGGTGGCGGGGGCGCAGGCCTAGGCCGTGGCGGCCCGGTCGATCACGATGCAGGCGCCGGAGATGAAGCTGGCGCGGTCCGATGCCAGATAGACGATCAGGTCGGCCACCTCGTCGGGGCGCCCGGGGCGGCCGGTGGTGATCATCTTGACGAAGCTTTCCCGCGGCGCGACCTTGTCGAAGATGTCGTAGAAATCATCGGCCATCGCGGTTTCGATCAGGCCCGGCTGGATCGCGTTGATGCGGATATCGTGGCCCGCGCGCAGCACCTCCTTGGCGGCGCTGCGCGTGTAATGGGAGATCGCCGCCTTGCTGGCCCCGTACGAGGCCATGATCGGATTGCCCTGCAACGCGGCGGCGGACGAGAGGTTGATGATCGCGCCCTTGCCGGCCTCGCGCATGAAGACGAGGGCCGTCGCCATCCCCAGCAGCGATCCCTCGACATTCAGCGCAAACGTGCGCCGGTAGATATCGAGGTCGGCATCGCCCGCCCGGTCCGAGCGCGCCACGCCGGCGCTGTTGACGAGGATGTCGACCCTGCCCCGGCCAGCGCGAAGCCAGGCGGCGGTCTCGTCCCACTGCGCCTGGCTGGTCACATCCAGCGTGTGGGCATCGGCATCACCGCCGGCATCCACGATCGCTTTCGCCACGGCCTGCGCGCCTGCCTCGTCACGATCCAGCGCGATCACGACGGCGCCGGCATCCGCCAGCGCGAAAGCGGCAGCGCGGCCGATACCCGATGCCGCGCCCGTGACCAGCGCCACCTTTCCGGCCAGATCGATCCAGCGACCCGCCGCCGTCAGTGCCTCGCCCATTCCTCTTCCCCGTCGTTCGGTTGATATCGTTACGCCTACGCCTATCGCGGAATTCACCGGGGGACAACGAGCCGTGACGCCGCGGGACGATGGCCATGCCGTATCCGTGAGCACAATAAGCGTGATCCGTTGCATTAAGCCCGCGCACGGGCCTATGTGCATCCGGCGATCGGCGCCCCCCGCCTCCCCCGCGCCGGCCCGATCCCGGCCTCGACGGGATACGACGGGACGACGACGCCCCGTGGTCGGGAAGACCGGAAGGCCCGCATCTCGACGGGCCGGCGCACGATGCCCTTACCGGCAGGACAACAGGAGAGGCGATTGTCGATACGACTGGCAGGCGATGCCCGCGCCGAATGGCGGCAGCATTGGCCCACCGTGATCGCCGCGATGGCCGGTGTCGCGATGTCGACGATGAACAGCTATTCGGTCGGCGTCTTCATCGAACCGCTGCAGCAGGCATTCGGCTGGAGCCGGGCGCAGATCTCGCTCGGGCCGGCGCTCACGGCCCCGGTCGTGATCCTGCTGGCATCGCTGATGGGCGTGGCGATCGACCGCTTCGGCCCGCGCCGGATCGGGATCATCGGCGTCACCCTGCTCTGCGTGCTCAACCTGCTGCTCAGCACGGTCGGCCCGTCGATCTGGAGCTGGTGGGCGGTCTGGGCGCTGATCGCGTTCGGCAATCTCTTCATCCAGCCATCGGTCTGGACCGCCGCGATCTCCGGCCTGTTTTCGGCCGGGCGTGGTTTCGCCTTGGCGTTCGCCCTGTGCGGCAGCGGGATCGGATCGATCATCACCCCGTTCCTCACCTACGAGCTGATCGCCCGCTTCGGCTGGCGGCTCGGCTTCGTCGGGCTGGCCAGCTTCTGGGGCATCATCGCCATCCCGCTGGTCTATTTCCTGTTCACCAGCGCAAAGGATCGCGCGCGCAAGGCGCCGCTGGTCGCAGCGACGCTGGAGGCCCCGATGACGGTGCCGCCCCCGGGCGCCAGCCGCCGCGAACTGCTGACGTCGTGGCGCTTCATCCGGCTGGCGCTGGCGGGCACGCTGATCGCCGCGGTGGTGATGTCGGTCGTGACGAACCTGATGCCGGTGCTCACCTGGTACGGCCTCACCCGCGCGCAGGCCGCCGGCGTCGCCCCGCTGCTGGGCATCACCTCGATCGCGGGGCGCCTGCTGGTCGGCTTCATGCTCGATCGCATCCACGGCACCGTGCTCGGGGCGCTCAGCGTGTCTCTGCCGATCGGCGCGAGCCTGCTGCTGCTCACGTCGCACGGGTCGATCCCCGTCGCGGCATGTGCCGTCCTGATCCTCGGCCTCACGCTCGGCGCGGAGCTCGATCTGGTCGCCTATCTCACCTCGCGCTATTTCGGCCTCGCCAATTTCGGGCTGCTGTTCGGCACGATCGGCGGCCTTATCACGCTTGTGGGATCGCTGACGCCGCTGGGGATGAACATGGTCTATGACACCACTTCGTCCTATGCGGCCGCGCTGTGGTTCTACCTGCCCGTCTGCCTGATCTCTGCCGCGCTGTTCCTGTCGCTGGGCGCATACCCCAAGGCGCATGAGCTGGATTGAGCGGCTATCTTGTCGCGACGGCCAAATGCACCGGGATGCTTGCCCCGCCCGGCGGGTGACAGCATGGCATCCCCTCCATCACGATTCATTCGCCGCATGAGGAGTTAGCATGAAGATCGATGCGTCACTGGCCGCCGTCGTCACCGGCGGTGCCTCCGGTCTGGGTCTCGCGACCGTGAAGGCGCTGCGCGCAGCGGGCGCCAGCGTCGCCATCTTCGACCTCAACGAGGAGGCCGGCGCAAAGGCGGCGGCCGAAACCGGCGCCACCTTCGCCGTGTGCGACGTCATGTCCGACGACAGCGTGGACGCCGCCTTCGCCACCGCCCGTGCCGCGCAGGGGCAGGAGCGCGCGCTGATCTGCTGTGCCGGTGGCGGCAACGCGATCTCCACGATCAAACGCGACAAGGAAACGGGCGCGATCACCGTCTTCCCGACCGACAAGTTCGAGTTCGTGGTGAAGCTGAACGTCGTCGGCACCTTCCGCTGCGTGACGCGCGCGGCGGCCGGCATGGCGACACTGGACGCCATCGACGGCGAGCGCGGGGCGATCGTCAACACCGCGTCCGCCGCCGCCACCGATGGTCAGATGGGCCAGGCCGCCTATTCCGCCGGCAAGGCCGGGATCGTGGGCATCACGCTGCCGATCGCGCGCGACCTGTCGCGCTTCGGCATCCGGGTGAACACGATCCAGCCCGGCCTGTTCGCCACGCCGATGATGCTGCGCGCGCCGCAGCCGATGCTCGACCGGCTGGGGGCGATGGTGCCCTTCCCGCAGCGCATGGGCGACCCTGTGGAATATGCCAGCCTCGCGCTTGAGCTGCTGCGCAATACCTACCTCAACGGCGAGACGATCCGCCTAGACGGCGCCATCCGGATGCAGCCGCGCTGACCGCCAGAGCCCGCTGCCCGCGCGGAACGCGGGCGGCGGGCGCCTCTGCCCGTGCCCGCCGCTACCGCCGTGGCGCGCGGCTGGCCTCGATATCCCGCAGCATCCGCCAGATCCGCTGGCCGAGGATCGTTGCCTGCTCGTCCGCCTGGGCCTCCAGCTGGATCTGCAACGCCACCAGCAACCGCCGCAGCCGGTCGGTCTCGCGATCGAGTTCGCTGATGCGCAGGCCCGGATCGGATGAGCGTGCCGCCTCCTCCAGCCGTGCTGAAAGCGTCGCGTCGTCGACGATGCCCGCCGCCTCGCCGAACAGCGCCCGCAGCTGCCCGTTCTCAGCCACGCGCAGCACCACCGCGTCGTCCGCCGCATTCGCCATCATCGTCAGCATCATCGCCGACAGCCGCACCGCCTCGATGGCATAGCCGTCGTCCAGCGTCGGCGCGACGCGGTCGCGCAGCACCTCGGCCACGCCGCGCACGGCGGTTTCGATCGCAAGCGTCATCCCATCGCTCCCTTGTCGGCCATCAGCGCGAGCAGGTGGGTGCGGTGGAAGCTCTGGCCGCGCACCCCGGTCATCGCCAGCGCCATGTCGCGGCTGCGGCCAGCGGCGAAGCTGGCCGCAGCGGTCGTCCAGATCGCGCACGCCTTGACGCACGCGAACAGGCGCCACCAGTCGAGCGCGACGCGATCGACCGCGATTCCGCTTTCCGTCTCCCAGGCAGCGAGGCCGTCCTCCAGCGGAAACTGGCTCTCGATCGTCCACATCGGGTCGATCGCCCAGGCCACGTCCTCCAGCGGATCGCCGACGTGGCACATCTCCCAGTCCAGCACCGCGCTGATCGCGCCATCGGGGGTGAACAGGAAATTGCCGACGCGGTAGTCGCCGTGGACGATCGCGGGCCGCGCCGGCGACGACGGTGGGTTGGCCCGCAGCCAGCGGATCGCGCCGCGCACCGCCGGCTCGGTCATCGCCTCATGCTCGTCGAGCAGCGCTTCCCAGTGACGCAGCTCGGCGGACCAGAAGCCGTCGCCCAGCGTACCGTTGCGCAGGTCGGTCAGGCCGAGCGCGGCGTGATCCTGCGCCGCCAGCGTGCCGAGGTGCCGCCAGAAACGCTGCCCCACCTCATGCGCCTGCCCTTCGAACGGATCGGTGCTGGTCCAGAAATGCCCCGGCTTGCCCGGCGCCATCGCCATGATGAAGAAGGGTCGCTCCAGCCACGCGTCGTCCATTTCCATGAAATAGACGCGCGGCACCGGCACGCCGCTGTCCGCCAGCGCGCGGTAGACGCTGAACTCGACATCGCGTTCCGCCACCACCAGCCCCGCCGGCGGCGCGCGGCGCAGGATCAACCGGCGCTCCGCCGGTCCGTCGCCCTCGTCCCACACGGCGCGAAAGCGGAACGTCTCCTGGCTGCTGCCGCCGGCGATGCGCGAGAGGTCGTCCACCGCGATCCCGCGCGCATCCGGCATGCGGTGCGCCAGATAGGCGGCGATCCGGTCTTCCATGTCGCTCATGCCCCGTCGTTCGCGCCGGTGAAGCCCAGCCGGGCGTGCGGCCCCATGCTCAGCGCCTCGAACGCGCCGTGGCCGTGCTGCACCGATCCATCGGGCGACGTCATCGTCACCCGCGTGGAGGCCTGCGTGTAGGTGTGGGGCGGGACATAGCCGACCGCGCCGGTGTCGATCTCGTCATAGCCCACGGCCAGCGGCCCCTTGTTCATGCCATGCACCCAGTCCGGATCCATGTAGCCGATCCCGGTCATGAAGAAGCGGGCCTGCGGCTCCAGATCGATCCGCGTGCCGTCCGCCAGCGTGATTGTCCCGTGCGTCGGCCAGCGCGTTCCCGGCTGATAGGCGATGTCGATCGTCGCGCCGGGCAGATGCTCGACCCGGCCGTCGTCATGCGCCACGACCATGCCGTAGTTCCACGCCTCGCCGTCGCGATCCTCGTTCAGGTAGAACAGGAAGCCGCGATCCTCCAGATGCGCGGGCACCCAGATCCAGTGGAACTGGTGGTCCTGCGCGGGCACCATCGGCTGGGGATCGCGCAAGCCCACCTGCCGCACGCCCCAGCTGCGATCGCGCACGCCGAGCACCGTGTCGTGGCCGAGCGTCACCGTTTGCCCGCCGGCCCGGATCCAGCCCGAATAGCGACCGAGCTGCGTCATCCGGGTAATGTCCATGATGAGCCGTGGGCCGCTGCGGCGCTGCGATCGCGGCTCCTCGATCGGGGGCGACCGGCCCTCGAACAGGATGTCGGCGGCGATGCCGTGCTCATTGTCCTCCACCACGATCCGCAGCCGGTGCAGCGGCTCCACCACCTCGACACGGATCGGGCCGACCTGCGTGTCCATCCGCTCCATGTTAAGGTGGCGCGAGGCGCGGATGTTATACTGCCGGTCGCCGATCCGCACGGCGACGGCGGCGTCCATGATGTTGAGGTTGGGATAGACGCCCAGCGCCGCGCCGAAGAACAGGGCCCCGTCGGTGGAATAGCCGTGGAAGAAATAACGATCGTAGAAATTCCGGTCCGACTGCGCATAGGCGATCGGATCGGGCGTCTGGTGGATCGGGTAGTCGTCCGCCTTGGTCAGCATGGCGCCTGACGCTCCGCTTCAGAGGACTTCGTAGAATTCATAGTCGAGCCGGGCGGCACCGCCCTCCCCGACCGCGAGCGTGGCGCGACCGATCGCCTGAATGTCGTTCAGCCAGGCGTAGCGTTCGTCGCCGGTCTCGAAGGTCGGCGCGACGGTGGCGACCGGGCCACCCGGACGGGCGAGATCCAGCTTGCCGGTGTAGCTGATGTAGATCAGCGCGCCGTCGTCGGTCCGCACCGTCATGCGCACGTCGATGTTGCCGACCTTGCCGTTGACCAGGATCCAGTCGGCCGCGGCGGCGCCGGCCAGCGTGGCGTTCATCCGCTCGCCGGTGATGGTCACGGCGCGCATCTCGCCGATGGTGCGGATGCCGGCGGGGGACTTGCCCACCACCAGCGGGGCCGCGACGTCGACCACGGCGGGGCAGAGCGGCTTGAGGTTCAGCATGTTCGGTGACTCCTGGAAGCGATCGATGGGGATCCGGGCCCCGTCACCGGGAGAGGCCGCCAGCAAGCGGCCCTGTGGCGCAAGGCGATGGCGGGATCGTCGGCGGACAGGGATGAGGGTGGGCGCATGATCGGCCGTCCCGGCACGCTGGCCGCAACCGTTGCCGGGATGCGCCGGTCGCGCGCTCTATCCAGGGTCCCCTCCGACATTGCGGTGCATATTGCATGGCCGGCGGCGCATTGTCAGCCCTGTTTCCGCGCGCAGGTCAGCCGAAGGCGGCGGCGCGGTCGCCCAGAGGTTCGGCGCCGGGGCGGCTGAAGTCCACGTCCGCGCCCGCCAGCCGTGTCGCGCCCTGCGCTGTTTCCGGCTGAAAGGTGTAGCACGCGCCGCTCGGGAACACGGTGGCCGAAAGCCCCGCCGGAATCGCCATGGCGCGGCCCAGCGCGAGGATCGCGGCCCAGCGCAGGATGCGCCCCGCCTCGGCGGTGGCCCTGTCCTGCCGGGCGATCCATTCGCCCAGCGCCGCCATCCGCGTGCCCGCCAGTGCCGGCGGCGCGAGGAACAGGTCGCCTTCCAGCCGCCATTCCAGCAGCGGTACGCCGTTGCGCGACAGTCTCGCGCTACGCTGTCCCTCCACGGCATCGGTCACGACGATATCGTAGGCGATCGCCGCACCTTCCCCGGCATGGGCGGCCGCGAACAGGGCCAGATCATAGAGGTGCGTGCAGTTGATCGTCTTGTCGCCCCGCCGCACGACATCGGCGAGGGCGACGCCGGTAAAGGTCCGCTCCAGCATCGCCATGGCGCCGGGGCAGCTCGTCCACGGGCGGCGCTTCATCTCGCTCGTCACCCGCCGGACGATCCCGTCGGCATGCTCCAGCGTCACCACCATGCGGTGATAGTCGTCCTCCAACTCGGCGACGACGCATCCGGGCGCGGGTTCGATCAGGATGCGGCGGCGGTAGCCGGTTTCGCCCGGCGCCATCACCGGGCCCTCCCCGGCCGCCGCGGGCCACCGCCCGGCATCGCCCCCGTGGCCGGCGATACGCTACCGGTGCGGTCGCAACGGCACGGGGGCGGGGGTCCGGGTATCATGGCTCAGGCCGCGAAGCGTGCGCGAAGCGCCTTCTTGTCCGGCTTGCCCAGCGGGGACAGCGGCAACGCATCGATGAACTCGACCGTCTTGGGCGCCTGCACCGCGCCCTTCTTCTCGCGCACGCTGGCGATCAGCGCCGCGGCATCCACCGAGGCGCCCGGCTCCAGCACGACGACGGCCTTCACCGCCTCGCCCCATTTGGGGTCCGGCACGCCGATCACCGCCGCCGCGCGGACGCCGGGATATTCGTTCAGCGCATCCTCAACCTCGCGGGCGAACACGTTGAAGCCCCCGGTGATGATCATGTCCTTCTTGCGATCGACGATGCGCAGGAAGCCGTCGGGGCTGCGCACCGCCACGTCGCCGGTGTGCAGCCAGCCGCCCTCGAACACCTTGGCGGTTTCCTCCGGCAGGTTGAGGTAGCCGCCCATCAACAGCGGCCCGCGTACGCAGATCTCGCCCGGCTGCCCTTCCGCCACCGGCACGTTGTCGTCGTCCAGCAGCGCGACATGGACCAGCGGCGTCGGCCGTCCGCAGCTCGACAGGCGGATGGGGTCGTCGACCAGATGCTCGTCGCGACGCATCACCGTGACGGACATCGGTGCCTCGGACTGGCCGTAGAACTGGAAGAACACCGGCCCCAGCTTTCCGATTGCGTCCTTCAGCCGCGCGGTCGGGAAGGCGGAGGCGCCGTAGAAGATCACCTCGAGGCTCGACAGATCGAACTCGCCGAAGCGGGGGTGGTCGATCATCGCGATCACCATCGTCGGCACCATCAGGATCGATGTGATCCGGTGCTGCTCGATCGCCTGCATCACGCCGACCGGATCGAACCCCGGCAGCACCACCATCATCCCGCCGTTCATCAGGATCGAGGTCAGCACGGCCGCGCCCGAATGGCTGAGCGGCGCGCAGATCAGGTGGCGCACCTCGCGCGGCCATTCCCACGTCATCTGCTGGATGTAGGCGGAAGTCGCGGCGGACGCCTGCGTCACCATGATGCCCTTGGGCTTGCCGGTGGTGCCGCCCGAATAGGCGATACGCATCAGATCGCCGGGCGCGGTGGCCGGCGCAACCAGCGGCCGGGGGGTGAAGCCCTGCGCCGCCTCGATCACGTTGCGGCCCGCCGTCCCCTCGCCCATCGCGAAGACGTGGCGCAGGCCGGGCGCGCGCTCCTTCAACGCGGCGGCGATTGCCTCGTAGTGGTCGGCATCATAGACCAGCGTGTCGATCCCGGCGTCTTCGAGAACGTACAGATAGTCCTCGATCGCGCCCATCGGATGCAGGTTGGTCATCACGATCCCGGCAAAGCTCATGCCGTTGTTGACCGCCAGCAGGTCCAGCCGGTTGCGCGCCAGGATCGCCGCGCGCCGGGGCGCGGGGTCAAGCGTGCGGAAGAACTGCTCGATCCGGCTGATCCCCTCGGCGAGCTGGCCGGCGGTGAGCCGCTCGCCCGTCTCGCCGATCGCCACCAGCCGGTCCGCATCGCGCGAGAGCGCGGCGGCGATCAGGTCACCGACGTGTGCCGGCTGCCTCAACAGGTCCGTCATGCTGTGCGCTCCTTCAGGCGGCGGGCGGCTGGAGATAGGGTTTGCCGTAGATCAGCTGGTTGGCGATGATCGCATAGTGCATCTCGGAGGCGCCCTCGGCTACCGTCTTGGCGATCGCATCGCGCAGGTAGCGGTGGACCCCGGTAGAATCCATGATGCCGCTGCCGCCCCACAGCTTGAGCAGCTTGGTGCAGATGTCGACCGCGGTATCGCCGATCCACCCCTTGCACACGCTGCCCATGCCCGGCTCCATCGTGCCGTTCTCCAGCGCGCGGGCGTTCTCGTACAGCAGCGCACGACCGGCCGAGAGGCGGGCATGCGATTCGGCCAGCCAGTAGCTCACCGGCTGGAGATCGCCCATGTGCTTGCCGTAGAGCTTGCGCTCCTTCACCTGATCCAGCGTCCTGTCGAGCATCCCCTGCGCGCAGCCGAGTGACGTCGCGGCGTGGGCGAGGACGTTGGCGTGGTTGGCGGCGCGGTGGGCGATGCCGCCGGTCAGCACGTCGCCGAGGATGCGGTCCTTCTCGATCCGCACGTTGTTGAACGAGATCGGGCCGGTATTGGTGCCGCGCCAGCCGAGCTTATGCTCATAGGGCGCGATCTCGAAACCCTCGTCCCCGGCCTCGACGATGATGCAGCCATAGCCTTCCTGGCCGGCGTGGTTCTTCGTCTTGCACATGACGAGGTAGGTCTGGGCCGAGGCCTGCGTGCAGAACAGCTTCGATCCGTCGAGCCGGTAGCCGTCGCCGTCCGGCTCCAGCCGGGTCAGGTGCGACGGGATGTTGGCGGCGCCCCCCGGCTCGCTCTGCGAATAGGCGATCACCCGCTCGCCGCTGGCCGACGCCGGCAGCATTCGCTGCTTCTGCTCGTCGGTGCCGAGGATCTCGACCGTCTTGGGGCAGAGCACCATCTGCACCGTGAGCGCGCCGGCAAAGGCCGGGCTGGCCTTGGCGATCTCCTCGCTGACGAGGCAGACCGACACCATGTCCGCGCCCGAGCCGCCATATTCGACCGGGGTATAGAGGCCGAACAGCCCCAGTTCCGCCGCCTTGGCGGTCAGGCTGTCGGGCGTCTTCTCCTCCCGGTCGATCTGGTTGGCGATCGGCTCCACTTCCTTGCGGGCGAAGGTCACCGCCATCTCGCGCAGCGCGCGCTGGTCGTCGGTCAGCCAGTCGAACATGATGCTTCTCTCTCCCGGATTATCGTGGTCGCCGTCGCCGTCTCGTCAGATATGCCGCGCCAGATAGGCCGCTTCGTGGATCGCATTGCCGTAGGAGCGCGGGGTGCGGGCATCGCCCACCACTTGCACCCGGATGCCGCTGCCCAGCAACTCGCGCGACAGCGGATCGTAGGCCACCCGGCCCGGCGCGACCACCAGCGTGCCGAACGGGATGCTCTCCTCGCGCCCGTCGGCATGGCGGGCCTGCGCGGTGCCATCGGCGACCCGCGACAGCTCGACGCCCTGCTCCAGCGTGAGGCCCGCCTGCCCTGCCCAGCGCAGCACCGCCTTGGCGCGCGAGCCGATATAGGGCGCCGGCACGAACGCCGGCGCGGGATCGACCAGCCGCACGGCGATGCCGGACCGCGCGAGGTCGAGCGCCAGCTCGATGCCTTCGCCCGCCCCCCAGATCAGCACCGGCTTGTCCTTGTCCAGCACCTTGGCGCCCGACAGCACGTCGTCGATGGTGCAGGCGGCACCGCTCTCCAACGCCGCGTCCAGCCCCTCGATCTCGGGCAGCGCGGGCTTCGCGCCGGTCGCCACCACCACCACGTCCGGCTTCTCGCCCTTCAGCAGGTCGGCCGTCACCGTCTGGCCCAGCTTCACGGCGATGCCGTGCTTGGCCACCATCAGCTTGTGCCAGTCCGGCTGGTAGGCGATCTGCTCGACGTTCGGCAGGTTCTTGTAGTTGCCCGCCCAGGCCATCACGCCGCCCAGCTGGTCGCCGGCCTCGTAGATGGTCACGTCGTGGCCGATCTCATGCGCGGTGATCGCATATTCCATGCCGCCCGAGCCGCCGCCGACGATGGCGACCTTCTTAGGCGCGAGCGTCTTGGTCAGCGCATAGTCGCGATCGCGGCCGAAGCTGGCGTTCTGCGCCGAGCCGGCGATACCCTTGGCGAAGATGTTGCCGGTCATCAGCGAGGCGCCGGTGCGGGTCGACTTGCGGATCTCGTCCTCGCGTCCCTCGGCGATCTTGCGCGGGAAATCGGGGTCGTCGAGCGACTGGCGGCAGGAGGCGTAGAAATCCGCCGCGCCCTCGCCGATGATCGTCCGCATCTGCTCCGGCGTGTTGACGTTGCACGATCCCATCAGCGGCATGTCGATGCCGCGGGCCTGCAGGCCTTCGCGCATGTGCTTCAGATAGGGCAGCGCCACCATGTTGGGCACGTAGAAGCCGCCGCCGATGATCTCGCCGGAGGAGACCTCCGGATCGCGGCTCTTGGCCGGCAGCATCGAGCCGAAGGTGCAATCCATCGCGTCGATGCCCAGCGCGTGCAGGCGGGTGGCGTAATGCTCGATGAAATAGTCGAGGTCGTAGCCGCCCTCGAAATTCTCGTCGCACACCATGCGCGGGATCTGGGGATAATCCTTGCCGCACAGTTCCTGCGCGCGCTTGATGATCTCCTCGCAGAACAGGAAGCGGTCCTGATACTTGTCGTTGCGGCCCTGATTTTCCAGCAGCGACAGCGTTACGTGCGGCAGCGATCCGTGGCAGAAGTGGTAGGAGACGTAATCGTAGCCCGCTTCCTTGGCGCGCCGCGCCGCCTGGCCGAAGGATTCGACGAGGCTTTCGTAATCCTCGGTGGTCAGCACGCCCGGTTCCGGGTTGCCGATCGGATACTTGCCCGACGGCCCCCACGAGACGGTGCCCGGGATCCAGCCCTTGCCAGGCTCCAGCGGGAAGGTGCCGCCGACACCCGGGATGAGGCCGCCGTAGAACAGCTGGATGCCCGCCAGCGCGCCGTTGTTGTGGATCACCTCGACCAGCTCGCGATGGCTGATCGTGTAGGTATCGTCGTAGAAACCGAGCATCCGCTCGTTGATGAGGCCGTCCCAGCGCACGCACGTGGCACCCACGCACACCGCGCCGTAGCCGCCGGCCGCCAGCGATTCGTAGGCGCCCACCGCCTGCCGCGTCACATAGCCGCGGTCGTCGGACATGTTCATGGTCGTCGGCGCGTGGACCATGCGGTTCTTGAAGGTCAGCCCCTTGGTGCGAAACGGCTGGAGCAATGGATCGGTCACGCGGGCGTCCTCTCGTCTGGCTGGGTCGGGATGGCGGCTCCCGTCGATTTCGACACTATGTCGAAACGCCGTCGCCAAGTCAATCGATCGACATTCCCACGCGGATATGGAACAAGCGGGTGATGCAGCCCCTGTCCGACGCCCTGCCCGCCGCCCCTTCGCTTCAGGATGCGCGCAAGGCGTTCGCCCGCAGCCACATCTCCGATGCCGCACGCGATCTGTTCTTCCGGCAGGGCTATGCCGCGACCACGTTCGAGCAGATCGCGCGGGCCGCGGGCACCCGCCGCACGACGCTGTATTCCCATTTCGCCGACAAGGCCGAGATACTGGAGGAGATCGGGCGCCAGTATTACGCCGGGCTGGGCGCCATCATCGAGACGCTGCCCGGCCCCGTCCCCGATCGTGCCGCCATCGACGCGTGGATCGACCAGCTCGTGGCGTTCGTCATCCGCGAACGGACCCCGGCCACGCTGCTGATCGGGCTGGGCGTCGGCCACGATACACCGCTGGTGCTGCACAAGGCGAGCCAGGCCTTCCAGGATGCGCTCGCCGCGCGCCTGCCCGCCTTCGCCCGCGCCGCCCGCCCCGGGCCGGAGAACGCGCACGTCCGCGCCGCCGCCAAGATCATCCTGCGCGAGCTTGGCCTCGGCTGCCTCGAGGCGGCGCGCGACGACGGCGACGGCCGCGCCCTGCTCGCCATCGTCGCCGACATGTTCGAGCGCTTCGTCCGCGATCACGGCTGAGGGCATCGCCGCCCTCAATCGAGCCGGCCGATGACATCCTCGCCGAAACGCGCCACCTGATCGGTCCATTCCGTGCGGCTGTCGCCGCCGAAGTGGACCCCCATGGCGGTGACGCCCATCGCCGCATAGCGCCCGAGCGTGTCGATCATCGCCTGCGTCGAGGGCGGCGCGCCCCCGTCCGTCCAGCCGGCCAGCTCGACCGGGGGCGGCGTCGCGCGGCCGATCTGTTCGCAGTGGCGGTGCAGGTAGGCGATGCTTTCGGCCAGATCCGCCTCGGTCGTCAGTTCCGACGTACGGCTGGTGGCCGCCAGCGTGGCGTTGACGGTGGGGAACGGGTTCCACGCGTCGCCCAGCTCCGCCGCGCGGCGGATCGCCCGCTTGGAATTGCCGCCGATCAGGATGGGCGGGTGCGGCTTCTGGATCGGCTGCGGGAAGATGCGGTTGCCCAACGCCTCGTAGCCGGTGCCGGAAAAGGTGAACTCCTCCGATGTCCACGCCGCCTTCAGCGCCTGGATATACTCGTCCATCAACTCGTTGCGCTTGTCGAAATCGACGCCGAGCGCCCGATACTCCCCCTTGAGGTAGCCGGCCCCCACGCCAAGCCGCACCCGGCCGCGCGAGAGCAGATCGAGCGTGGCGACGGATCGCGCGGTGATGAACGGGTTGCGATAGGGCAGCACGAGGATTCCGGTCTGCAACCGCAGCGTGCGGGTGGCCGCCCCCACGAACGAGAGCAGCACGAACGGATCCTGCGCATGATGCCCCCCGGCGTCGAGCCAGCGTCCGGTCGGGCAGGGATGATCCGTCACCAGCCCGGCGAAGTAGCCCGACCGCTCGGCCAGCTGCGACATCGCGACGATCGCCTCATAGTCGAGGAACTCGTCGCCCATCTGGAAGCGATCGAACGGCAGGGTGAGACTGATCTTCATCGGGCATTTCTCCTCTCGATCGCGACGTAGCCGGGCGGCCTGGCCCGGGTCGGCTCCCCTCCGGCCGGCGACGTGACCGTCGGGCATCGAGCCGATGGGGCACCCCGGACGTCAGGAAACCGGCGCGCGCTGGCAGACAGGCGGATATCTCCGCACCGACCCGCGATGCGGGACCGCGACAGGCACGATGCGTGCGTGATCGCCCGCCTCCATGGTTCACCCTCTCCGATGCGCCTAATGTAATAATCGAGGCGCATTCTCACCGGGGTGCTATCGTCAATCGCAGCCCCCGGCAAGGGCGCGCACGCCGCGCAACACCCGCGTTCCGCCACCGTCCGTCGCAGGGCGGACGCGGCCCGTTCACCCTCCAATGAAGCGGATTGGACAGCAACGGCCCTTCCTGTAACAACCACGGAACTCCAGCGGCGGGAAGATGCGCATGAGCGATGACGGCACGATCGAACTGGCGCATGTCGCTGCCCGGCACCTCCCGATCCCCACCCATCTCAGTGATATGGCGCGCGCCTTCCTGACGCCGCAGCCGCCCCGGATCCCCTATCCCGCAGTCGACGACAAGGCCGGCTGGGCGGCCTATGTGTCCGCCGTCAATCAGGCCGTCCTGCCGATGCTCTCCGCGATGAATGGCGGGGCGACCGCGCAGGTCGAGACGCGGGATGCCAACGGGGCGCGGGTGTTCGACATCCTGCCTGCGTCTGTGGAGGCAGAAGGGCGGGGCGTCGTGCTGGAGATGCACGGCGGCGCCCTCATCCTGTGCGGGGGCGATCTGTGCCGCCTGATGGGCACGAGCACGGCGGCGCGGCTGCAACGGCGGGTGTGGGCGGTCGATTACCGGATGCCGCCCGCCCACCCCTACCCGGCCGCGCTCGACGACTGCATCGCCGCCTATCGGGCCTTGCTGGATGTACG
>NZ_VNIM01000049.1 GCF_007785815.1 Alterirhizorhabdus solaris
CACCGCATACTGGATCAGCGGCTTGTCGACGACGGGCAGCATCTCCTTGGGCACCGCCTTGGTGGCGGGCAGGAAGCGCGTGCCCATGCCGGCGACGGGAAAAATGGCCTTCCTGATGGTCTTCATGCGGTCTCCGTAGCGAGCCAGGGCGGCAGATTGTCCGCCGCGATCAGCGCCTCAATCGGCTGTCGCGCCCGGACTACCGACCATTTGTTACCGGAAACCATTACTTCCGGCGTTAACGGTCGGCTGTTGTAGGTGCCGGCCATCGTCGCGCCATAGGCACCGGCGGTCATGAAGGCGAGCAGGTCGTCGGGCGCGGCGCGGTCCATGTGGCGGTGCATGGCGAAGGTGTCGCCGCTCTCGCACACCGGGCCGACCACGTTGGCGACGAAGCGATCGCCGTGCGGCTGGACGGCGCGGATATCGTGCCACGCATCGTACAGGCTGGGCCGCATCAGGTCGTTCATCGCGGCATCCACCACCACGAACGGCTCGTTCACCCCCTGCTTCACCCGGATCACCCGCGTGAGCAACACGCCGGCGTTCGCCACGATCAGCCGTCCCGGCTCGAACACCAGCCGCGTGTTCCAGCCGGCGGTGATCCGGGCGACCATCTCGCCATAGGCCGCGGGCAGTGGCGGCACCGGCAGCGCCGGATCATAAGGCACGCCCAGCCCGCCGCCCAGATCCGCGACCTCGATCGCGTGCCCGGCGCGGCGCAGCGAATCGATCAGCGTGCCGATCTTGCCGAACGCCGCTTCCAGCGGGCCCAGGTCGGTCAGCTGGCTGCCGATGTGCACCGCCACGCCGCGCACCTTGAGGCCGGGCAGGTTGCGCGCCAGCGTGTAGGCTGCGTGCGCGCGATCGTAGGCGACGCCGAACTTGTTCTCGGACTTGCCGGTGGAAATCTTGGCATGGGTACCGGCATCGACATCCGGGTTGATGCGGAACGCCACCGGCGCGACCATGCCCAGCCCGGTCGCCACTTCCGACAGCATCTCCGCCTCGGGTTCGGACTCCAGGTTGAACTGGAAAATCCCGTGGCGCAGCGCCAGCGTCATCTCGTCCGCCGTCTTGCCGACGCCCGAAAACACGATGCGATCGGGCGATACCCCGGCGTGGATCGCGCGCAGCAGCTCGCCGGCGGACACCACGTCGGCGCCCAGCCCGGCACGGGCCAGCGTGGCCAGCACCGCCGCATTGGGGTTGGCCTTCACCGCGAACGCCACCAGCGGCGGCTGCGGCAGCGCCGCCAGCGCCTCGCGGAACACGCGGACGTGCCGCTCCATCGTGGCGGTGGAATAGACGTACACCGGCGTGCCGACCGCCGCCGCGATTTCCGGCAACGCCACATCCTCGACGTGCATCACGCCGTCGCGAAGATCGAAATGGTCCATGTCGTTCAGCCCGGGGGAGGAATGTCGAAGCGGTCGTCGGGCCGCTCCTGCGATTTGGTCAGCAATTCGTCGCTGCGTTCCGGCCGCTCGTCGGTGCGCGGGGTCAGCAGCTCGACGGGGGTGGGCACGGTGGCGGCCATCGCCGGTTTCGGCGGCAGCGATGCGCCCTCCGGCGGGCGCAGCAGCTCGCGCTGGCCGCAGCCGGCGAGCAGCAGCAGCCCGGCGGCGAGGGCGAGGACGTGTCTCATGGCTCGATCCCCAGCGCGGCCTTCGCCTCGGCCACGCGGGCGCGCACCTGATCGGGCGCGGTGCCGCCGTGGCTGTTGCGGCTGGCGACCGAGGCGTCGACACCGAGCGCGGCGAACACCCGCTGGTCGATCCGCTCGTCGATCTCGCGCAGCTTGTCCAGCGGCAGCGCATCGAGCGCCACGCCCAGTCGCTCGGCCAGCCGCACCGCCATGCCGGTGATGTGGTGCGCCTCGCGGAACGGGATGTCGGCCACGCGCACCAGCCAGTCGGCCAGGTCGGTAGCGGTGGCGAAGCCCATCTCGGCCGCGGCGCGCAGGCGATCCTTGCGGAACGTCACCGTCTCCACCATCCCGGTCATCGCCGCGATCGACAGCGCCAGCAGGTCGTGCGCCTCGAAGACCGGCGGCTTGTCGTCCTGCATGTCCTTGGAATAGGCGAGCGGCAGGCCCTTCATCGTCATCGTCAGCGACACCATGCAGCCGGCGATGCGGCCCGAATGCCCGCGCACCAGCTCGGCCGCGTCCGGGTTGCGCTTCTGCGGCATGATCGAGGAGCCGGTGGAATAGGCGTCGGGCAGCGAGACGAAGCCGAACGGCTGGCTGGCCCAGATGATGAACTCCTCCGCCAGCCGGCTGAGGTGCAGGCTGCACTGGGTGGCGGCCATCAGGTAATCGAGCGCGAAATCGCGGTCGGACACCGAATCGAGCGAGTTCGCGGTCGGCCCGTCGAAGCCCAGCGCCTCGGCCGTGGCGAAGCGATCGATCGGGAAGCCGGTGCCCGCCAGCGCCGCGCTGCCGAGCGGCGAGCGGTTGCCGCGCGCGCGCGCATCGACGAAGCGGCTGCGGTCGCGCGCGATCATCTCGTAATAGGCCATCAGGTGATGCCCCAACGTCACCGGCTGGGCGACCTGGAGGTGGGTGAAGCCCGGCATCACCGAGGCGGCATGTTCCCCTGCCCGCTTCACCAGCGCCACCTGCAACGCCGCCAGCCCGGCATCGACCGAATCGATCGCGTCGCGCACCCACAGGCGGAAGTCGGTCGCCACCTGATCGTTGCGCGAGCGCGCGGTATGGAGCCGTCCGGCGGCCGGGCCGATCAGCGTGGCGAGCCGGCTCTCGGTCGCCATGTGAATATCCTCGAGCGCCAGATCCTCCGGCACGCCGTCGGCCGCATACTCGGCGCCCACCTGCGCCAGCCCGTCGGCGATGGCCTGCGCGTCCGGCGCGGAAACGATGCCCTGCTTCGCCAGCATCGCGACATGCGCCTGCGATCCAGCTATGTCCTGCCGCCAGAGTCGTTTATCGAACGGGATCGAGGCATTGATCTCGCGCATCACCGCGGCCGGGCCTTCGGCGAAGCGCCCGCCCCACATCGAATTGGAGTCGCCAGTGTCCGTTTTGGCCGTGCGGTCTGTGATTGCCCTGATCCTTCTGGCCTCGCTTTCCGCCTGCGATAAGCAAGAGGCAAAGGCGCCGCAAGGCAGCGTTGCCGAGACGAACGAAACGATCGGCAAGGTGGACGTGGCGAACGCCGGAAAGCCGGCGCCCGCCATGCCCTTCACCAACCCCGCCGGCGGCCCCGCCACGCTGGCGGCCTATCGCGGCAAGCCGCTGCTGGTGAACCTGTGGGCGACATGGTGCGGCCCCTGCGTGCGCGAGATGCCGACGCTGGACGCGCTGGCCGAACGCGAGGCGGGCCGCTTCAAGACGATCGTGGTGAGCCAGGACCTGCAGGGGCAGGAGGTGGTCGCGCCGTTCTTCGCCAAGCAGAAGTTCCGCGCGCTGGAGCCGTTCGTCGATACCAAGAACGTGCTGATGACCGCGCTGGAAACCGACACGCTGCCGACGACGATCTTCTACGACGCCGCCGGCAAGGAACAGTGGCGAGTGACCGGCGGGATGGACTGGAGCGGCGAACGCGCGAAGACGCTGATCGAGGGCGCACTCAACCCGCCGGGCGGCAAGGGCTGACCCCGGTGGCGCCGCGCCTCGCGCTCGTCACGCTGGGCGTCGCCGATCTGGCGCGCGCGACCGCCTTCTATGAGGCGATCGGGTTCGAGCGGCGGTTGCGGGCGGCGGAAGGGGTGGCGTTCTTTCAGCTCGGCCCGCTGGGGCTGTCGCTATACCCCGATGCCGATCTGGCCGGGGATGCCGGCGTTTCACCCGGCGCCGGCGGCTTTCGCGGCATGTCGCTGGCGCGGAACGTCGCGACCCGTCAGGATGTGGATGCAATCATCGCCGTAATGCTCACCGCCGGCGGCCGGCCGATGCGCGCCGCCGGGGAGAAAGAATGGGGCGGCTACAGCGGCTATGTCGCCGATCCGGACGGCCACGCCTGGGAGATCGCGTGGAACCCCGGTTTCCCGCTTGGCGAGGACGGAGCGATCACGATCCCGGCGTAGGGCGACGTGGTGTAAGGGACACCGTGCCACGCCGGCCCCGGGACATAGGGGGGAGATTTCACGTCTCCCGTCTTCATTCCCCGAGCGAGGTCGAGGGGCGAGCCACGACCGCGACGTTTCGTGTCTCGACCCGCTGGACATACGGGCGTGTAACGGGGCACCCCAGGGTTTGCCAAGAAACAACGCCCGCCTTGTTTTGCGTCAGCCCCTTCAAGGATAGCCGAGCGAAAGCAAGGCACAGCGTTGCGCGACGCGCCACCGACCCACCCGATCCCGATGGAATACGGACAGGATCACGACCGGCCAGACTGCCCCTAGGTCAGCGCTTTCACGCCCGGCAGTTCCTTGCCTTCCATCCATTCGAGGAACGCGCCGCCCGCCGTGGAGACGAACGTGAACTCGTCCGCCACGCCCGCCTGATTGAGCGCCGCGACGGTATCGCCGCCCCCCGCCACCGACACCAGCGACCCGCCGGTCGTCAGCGCGGCGGCGGTGCGCGCCAGCGAGACGGTGGCGGTATCGAAGGGCGGCGTCTCGAACGCGCCCATCGGCCCGTTCCACACCAGCGTGCGGCAGTTCTTCAGCACGTCGCCCAGCGCCTCGATGGCGTTGGGGCCGACGTCGAGGATCATCTCGTCGGCCGCCACCTCATGCACGTTCACGGTGCGGACCGGCGGATTGGCGCGAAATTCCTTCGCCACCACCACGTCATAGGGCAGATGCACCGTGCAGTTCGCCCTGTCCGCCGCGTCGAGGATCGCGACCGCGGTATCGGTCAGGTCATGCTCGCACAGCGACTTGCCGACATCCACGCCACGCGCGGCGAGGAAGGTGTTGGCCATGCCGCCGCCGATGATGAGGTGATCGACCTTCTCGACGAGGTGGGTCAGCACGTCGAGCTTGGTGGACACCTTCGCCCCGCCAACCACGGCCGCTACCGGATGCTCGGGCTTGCCCAGCGCCTTCTCCAGTGCCTGCAACTCGGCCTCCATCGCGCGACCGGCATAGGCCGGCAGCGCGCGGGCGAGGCCCTCGGTGGAGGCGTGGGCGCGATGCGCGGCGGAGAAGGCGTCGTTGACGTAGAGGTCGCCCAGCTTCGCCATCTCGGCGACCAGCGCGGGGTCGTTCTTCTCCTCGCCCGCGTGGAAGCGGGTGTTCTCGAGGATCGCGATGCTGCCGTCAGCCAGCTTCGCCACCGCCGCCACCGCGTCGTCGCCCGCGCAATCGTCGATGAAGGTCACCTCGCGGCCCAGCACGTCGGACAACGGGCGCGTCAGCAGCGCCAGCGACATGTCCGGCCGGCGCTCACCCTTCGGGCGGCCGAAATGCGCCAGGATCAACACCTTGGCGCCCTTGTCGGCCAGTTCGCTCAAGGTCGGCGCGGCGGAGCGCAGGCGGGTGTCGTCGGTCACGCGGCCATCGGCCATCGGGACGTTCAGGTCCTCGCGCACCAGGACGCGCTGCCCAAGCAGATCGCCCAGATCGTCGAGCGTGCGAAACGTCGTCATACCGCGTCCATCCTCACTTCGTGGTGCACAACCTCGTCACCCAGCGCGATCGCGCCGCCCGTGACGACCCGGGCCAGCACCCCGCCCCGCCATTCGGGGATCAGCGCCGGCCACAGCCCCGGATGTTGTTCGTCCATCCGCCGGCACGGATCACATTCGCCGGTAACCTCAAGCACGATCATACCGATATGCAGCCGGTAGCCCGCCCGCTGCGGCAGCGTGATGCCCGATACCAGCAGGTTCGCCCGTCGCATCGTCCAGGGTAATGCGGTGCCAAGATCGGCCTCCGCCCCCTGCCAGTCCTCGACGCGCAGGATCGACACCTGCCGCCGGGGAATGCGGCCGGGGCGCACCCGGCCGCGATAGTCGTCCGCCACACCCGTCTCGGGCGTAACGGCCGCCGTCATCAGCGTCTCCATCGGCGCGCGCGCGGCGCGGCGACGGGCGATCCCGATGAGGCGACCGCTCACCCGACCGGATCAGGCTGTCAGAGGAACTTGGCGATCGCGCCGGCGGTATCGACCATCCGGTTCGAGAAGCCCCACTCGTTGTCGTACCAAGACAGCACTCGCACCAGCTTGCCCTCGAGCACGGTCGTCTCGAGGCTGTCGACCGACGACGAGTGCGGATCGTGGTTGAAGTCGATAGAGACGAGCGGATCGGTGACGTAGGCGAGGATGCCCTTGAGCGGGCCGCTTTCCGACGCCGCCTTCAGCAGCTGGTTGACCTCTTCCTTCGTGGTGTCGCGCGCGGGCGTGAAGGTAAGGTCGACGATCGAGACGTTCGGCGTCGGCACGCGGATGGCCGAGCCGTCCAGCTTGCCCTTCAGTTCCGGCAGCACCTCACCCACGGCGCGCGCGGCGCCGGTGGTGGTCGGGATCATCGACATCGCCGCCGCACGCGCACGGCGCATGTCGGGGTGGATCTGGTCGAGGATCTTCTGGTCGTTGGTGTAGCTGTGAATCGTGGTCATCAGGCCGCGCTCGATGCCGATCGCGTCGTTCAGCACCTTGGCGATCGGCGCCAGGCAGTTGGTGGTGCACGATGCGTTCGACACGATCCTGTGATCGCCAGAGATCTGGTCGTCGTTGACGCCGAACACGACCGTGAGGTCGACACCCTTGGCAGGCGCCGAGATCAGGACGCGCTTGGCGCCGGCGGCGATGTGCTTCTCCGCGCTCTCGCGGTCGGTGAAGAAGCCGGTGCACTCCAGCGCGATATCGACGCCGTTGGCGGCGTGCGGCAGGTTGGCGGGGTCGCGCTCGGCCGTCACCTTGATGCGCTTGCCGTCGATCACGAGGTCGTTGCCGTCGGCCTCGACGCTGCCCGGATACGGGCCGTGCACCGAATCACGCTTGAACAGCAGCGCGTTCGACTTGGCATCCGCCAGATCGTTGATCGCCACCAGCTCCAGACCGCTTTCGGGGCGAGCCAGCACCGCGCGGGCGACGAGCCGGCCGATGCGCCCGAAACCGTTGATCGCTACCTTCACCGTCATGGACTTAGCTCCCGTTCTGCTCAAGCGCTGCAAGGATCTGCGGCGCGATGATGTCGGGCGTCAGCCCGAAATGCCTGTAGAGGTCGGGCGCGGGCGCGGAGGCGCCGAACCCGTCGATGCCGAAGCGCAGGCCGCGCGACATCGTGTAGCGTTCCCAGCCGATCGTCGTGCCCGCCTCGATCGAGACACGCAGGATCTCGGACGGCAGCACGTCGGGCAGCACATCGTCCTGATAGGCACGCGGCTGTGCGTCGAAGCGCGACCAGCAGGGCATGGAGACGACATCGGCACCGACGCCCTTGGCCTCCAGCGTATCCGCCACGGTCAGCGCGATCTCCACCTCGGAGCCGCTGGCGATCAGCACGACCTTGCGCGCGGCGGTGGCGGCCCGCAGGCGGTAGGCGCCCTTGGCGGAGAGGTTTTCCGAAGCGTCGTCACGCACTTGCGGCAGGTTCTGACGCGACAGCGCGAGCAGTGAAGGGCCGTCCTGACGCGCCAGCGCAAGCGCCCAGCATTCGGCCGTCTCGATCGTGTCGGCGGGGCGATAGACGTCGAGATTGGGCATCAGCCGCAGCGACATGACATGCTCGATCGGCTGGTGGGTCGGGCCGTCCTCGCCCAGCCCGATCGAATCGTGCGTCATCACATAGATCGCGCGGGTCTGCTGGAGCGCGGACAGGCGGATCGCCGGGCGGCAGTAGTCGGAGAAGACGAGGAAGGTGCCGCCGTAGGGGATCACGCCGCCGTGCAGCGCCATGCCGTTCATCGCGCAGCCCATGCCGAACTCGCGGATGCCGTAATAGATGTAGCGGCCACCGTAGTTGTCGGCGGTGAGCGGCGCCTGCGCCTTGGTCTTGGTGTTGTTCGATCCGGTCAGGTCGGCAGAGCCGCCGATCGTCTCGGGCAGCAGATCGTTGATCGCGCCGAGCGCCAGCTCCGAGGCGCGGCGGGTGGCCACCTTCTGCGGGCTGGCGATGAGGTCGGCCTGATAGGCATCGAGCGAGAAGCCCTCGGGCAGCCGCCCGTCCATCCGGCGCGTGAATTCGTCGCGATCGGAATGGTTTGCGAGGCGATCTTCCCAGTCATCGCGAGCGGCGGCACCACGCGCGCCGATCTCGCGCCACGCGGCGACGATCGTCTCCGGCAGCTCGAAATCGGGCGATTCCCACGCCAGCACCTGCCGCGCCGCCTTGATCTCGTCCGCGCCCAGCGGGGAGCCATGCGTGGCCGAGGTGCCCTGCTTGTTCGGCGCGCCGTAGCCGATGATCGTGCGGCACGCGATAAGCGAGGGACGCGGGTCGGCCTGTGCCTCACCCAGCGCGCGGGCGATGTCGTCGGCGTCATGGCCGTCGCAGGCAACGGTATGCCATCCGCTCGCATCGTAGCGCGCGATGATGTTCTCGCTGGACGACAGATCGACCGCGCCGTCGATGGTGATGCGGTTGTCGTCCCACAGCACGTTCAGCCGGCCGAGCTTCAGGTGACCGGCGAGGCCGACCGCCTCGTGGTTGATGCCTTCCATCAGGCAGCCGTCGCCTGCGATCACCCACGTGCGGTGATCGACCAGGTCGTTTCCGAACACCGCGTTCAGGTGACGCTCGGCGATCGCCATGCCGACCGCGGTGGCGAAACCCGAGCCGAGCGGCCCGGTCGTCGCCTCGATGCCCGCCAGCTCGAAATTCTCCGGGTGGCCGGCGCAGGGGCTGCCGAGCTGACGGAAGTTGCGGATGTCGTCAAGCGTCGGCCGCTCATAGCCGGTGAGGTGGAGCAGCGCGTAGATCAGCATCGAGCCGTGGCCCGCAGACAGCACGAAGCGATCGCGATCGGCCCATTTCGGCTGGGCCGGATCGAACTTCAGATAATCGCGGAACAGCACGGTCGCGGCATCGGCCATGCCCATCGGCATGCCGGGGTGGCCGGAATTGGCGGCCTGCACCGCGTCCATCGTCAACGCCCGCACGGCGTTGGCCAGCTGTTGCGACGAGACGGTCATGATGCGGCCTTTTCGGAAAGCTGCCCGGGATACCCCCCGAGTCGGCTCATTAAAGTGCGGGAATGGGCGCTCCTTTGTCGCGGGCGGCGTCTATCGTCAACCGCATGGCCGCACGCGGCTTGCCGCCGGTGGCTGACATGCTATGCCGCCGCGCGATGATCGAAGACCGCCTCAGCCTCGCGTTCGGCCGCCTCGAGCGAGCCGTCGCCCGCCTCGAAACGCAGCTGCCCCTGCCCCCGATGCCCACCGACGACGGTGCCTCGGAGGACGCCGCGTTGCGCGCGCAACTCTCCGATCTGGAGGAACGTCACGAGACGTTGCGTCGTCATGCGGCGGCGACGGTGGAGCGACTGGACAGGCTGCTCGATCCGGCGCGGGAGGGCTGACGATGGCGACCGTGGAACTGACGATCGCCGGCCGCCGGCACGAGCTGGCCTGCCGCGACGGCGAGGAGGCGCATCTGCGCGGCATCGCGGCGATGGTGGACGCCAAGGCCAACGAGGCCGCCCGCTCGATGGGCGGGATGAGCGAGGCGCGGCAGATGCTGTTCGCCGCGCTGATGATGGCGGACGAACTGAACGATGCGCGTGCCGCCGCCGCCCGCGCCGCCGCCGCGCCGCCGGAAACCGACCCTGCGATCATCGACGTGGTCGAATGGATGGCCGGCCGCATCGAGCAGCTTTCCGCGCTGATCGACACCGCCCCGTCCCCCGCCGGGGCACCCCCCGCCGATCCGGTCGTCGACGCCCCGCCGTCGAGGGTTGAGACTTCGCCGGACAGCGCCTAGATAGGGATCGGCGGGTACTGCCCGGTACGAGCTACATGAACATCCCTGAGGCGATTCATCATCCAATGGGGGCTGTCCCTGATAGGACCCTGGTCCGACTTACATGGCTCCCACCTGACGTTAACGGCGTCAGAGGATATTCTAGCACACGGCCACGGCGGTCCCGCCACCTCATGACCCGCCCCGCTTGCCGATGACGAAATCCGATCTTCGCAAGAGCCTGCGCGCCCGTCGCGCGGCGCTGGCCGCTGATACCGGCTGGCAGGCGGACCTGCTGGTCCACACCCTGTTCCTCGCCGACCGGGTGACGAGCCGTTTCGGCGTGGCGCGCTGCGTCTCCGGTTATATCTCCGACGGCGAGGAGGTCGATCCGACGCCGATCCTGTTCGCCGCGATCGACCGTGGGCTGACCGTCGCACTGCCGCACGTGGCCGGCCGGAAGTCGCCGATGCGCTTCCTGCGGTGGGAGCCGGGTGACGTGCTGGTGCCCGGCGCGTTCGGCCTGCTCCAGCCGCGCAGCGATGCCGCGGAGGTGGACCCGGACCTGATCCTCACCCCGCTCGTCGGTTTCGATCGCAGGCTGGCGCGGATCGGCAAGGGCGCCGGCTTTTATGACCGCGCGTTTGCCCGTCTGCCCGACGCGCGCCGCATCGGTCTTGCCTGGAGCGCACAGGAGGCGGACGTCGTGCCGACCGATCCGTGGGATGTCCCGCTGCATGCCGTCGCCACCGAGACGGAATGGATCGAGGCATGAACCCGAGCTGGCGCAAACCCTTCGGTACGTTCCTGATCCTGCTGCTGATTGCGGTGTGGTCGGCGCTTGTACTGCTCGCCTCCCCGCTGATCGAGCGGCTGCATCCGCTGGCGCAGGCTTTGGTCTATCTCGTCGCCGGCATCGTGTGGATCATGCCGCTCAAGCCGCTGCTGCGGTGGATGGAAACGGGGATCTGGCGCGACTGAACGTCAGCGGGGCGCGAGGGTATAGGCCAGCAGCGTCTCCCGCTGGATCACCCGGCCACCGCGCGAGATCGCCAGAGAGGCCGGGCCGGTGGCCGGCACCGTTATGACGTAACCGTAGCCGGCATTGGCGAAGGCGAAGGTCGTGGCACCGCCTGCCCCGGCCTCGCGTCCGCCCGTCACGCGCTGGCTTGCCCGCGTGGTACGCTGCACGCCGTCCGGTTGCTCGATCGGCGGACGGGCGGCGTAGTCGAAGCTCTCGTAGATGAGCCGACCGGCGGCGTCCTCGCGCACCAGCAGCGTGCGGCGGGCCGCGACGGCGATCAGCCGGGTGTTCGCCCGCCAGCGGCACTGGAAGCGGCTGTCCCCGAGCGCCATGGAGGTGAACGGCGGCGTTCGCACCGCTGCGGGATCGCCGAACGCACCCGGATTGAAGGCGTGGAGATTGCCGGCGTCGCGCCCGCCCTGCGTCAGCGACCAGTAGACCTGCCCCGCACCGGGATCGGCCCGGCCGAGCCCATAGGAGCGGACCGTGACGGAGGCGCCTGGCCGGTTCTTGTCCAGCAGCCCGATTCGCACCGATCCGGCAGCATCCGGCTTACCGACAAGCGCGACGAACGGCGCGTCGATGCCGTCGCAAAGGAACCAGCCTGGCCCGTTCTGGCCCGGCATATCGATTCGGGTATGGCTGCTATCCGCTGCCACAGCGGGCGGTGTGAGCAGGACGGCGGCAACGAGGGCGAAAATCTTCATCCGGTCTCGAACGCCGATCACGACGAGGATATCCGTGGATCATGAAATGCGGGTAGTGGAAAACCGCTCGCGGTGGCGCCATTCCCCGAGGAATGGCGCGAGTGACGGGGCTCGAACCCGCGACCTCCGGCGTGACAGGCCGGCGCTCTAACCAACTGAGCTACACCCGCTTGAAGCGTTGCCGGCCAACTACGGGCGACCGCCCACCCTGTCAAGCGACGCGAGACCGCTCCTCGGCAGATGGCTGTGGATCGTTTGGCACGAGGCCGGTCAGCGTGCCGTCCTCGAACAGGAAGCCCGCGATGTCCGGCTTGCCCGCGGCATCAAGCACCGTCTTCATGATGATGAGCAGCGGCACGGCCAGCAGCGCGCCCGTGGTGCCCCACACCCAGCCCCAGTAACTCAGGGCAACGAGGATCAGCAGCGGGTTCACCGTCAGCCGCCGTCCGACCAGCATCGGTGTCAGCGCGTTGGCCTCGACCAGATGGATGCCGATGAAGATCGCCGGCGGCAGGAAGGCGTACCAGATGTCCGGGAACGTCATCAGCCCACCCAGCGCCAGCAGCAGCGCGGCCGCCACCGGGCCGAGATACGGCACGTAGTTGAGCAGCGCGACGATGCCGCCCCACATCAGCGGTGTCGGCAGCCCGATCGCCCACATCGCGGCGGCCACGATCAGCCCGAGCGACATGTTGATGACCGTTATCATGCCGAGATAGGCGGAGGTGGCGTCCACCATCTCCTGGATCACCCGCGCCGTCGTCATCGCGCTGGAGAAGCTGGAGCGGCTCTGGATCGTGCGACGGCGCATCTTCGTCCACCCCGCCAGCGAGAAATAGATCAGCAGGATGGCGAACAGCGCCTGCACCAGCGCGTGCGGCGCGGAGGTGGCGACGAGATCGAGCAGCGAGTTCGGCGTCTCCACCGCCACCGTCCGCGCGGCGGTGGCGGGCGGGCGGGAGAGCATGCGCGCGGTATCGTCGATGAAGCGTTCGATGCTGGCGTAGAACTGGATCAGCGGCGCGAGGTTGGCGCGGATCTGGCCGATCCGGTCGGGCAGCAGCGCGAACCAGGCGGTGGCGGGCACCAGGATCGAGGCAACCGCGATGTTCGCCGCGATCAGGAACACGATCACGCAGCTGACCGCCGCCAGCGCCGAGGGGATACCGCGCCGTTCCAGCCATTCCAGCATCGGCACCAGCGCGATGGCGATCACCAGCGCGCCGGTGACAGGCAGGAAAAACTCCGCTCCCGAGCGCAGCGCGAACGGCAGCGCCAGCATCAGCCCAAGCCCGCCGATCAGGGTGAGCGCGGCGAGCAGACGATCGCGCCGGAAATCGGCGACCGGATCCGGGTGCAGCACAGGCGATGCCGGTGCGGGCGCCGCCTCGGCGGGGCGTGGCTCGATCCTGGCATCCATCGCACGGCTCCCTCTGTCGAACACTGTCGAATGCCTGCCGCCGGCCTATCCCACGCCGGCCGCGATGGACAGCGAAAGGCACGGATCGCCTCATGATTCGTGCGCCGGAAATGGGCG
Source organism: Alterirhizorhabdus solaris (assembly GCF_007785815.1). Lineage (GTDB taxonomy): Bacteria > Pseudomonadota > Alphaproteobacteria > Sphingomonadales > Sphingomonadaceae > Alterirhizorhabdus > Alterirhizorhabdus solaris. Next base: position 13,084 of record NZ_VNIM01000049.1, read on the forward strand.
TGGTTCGCATCATGCTGGCGACGAAACGACGAGCCGTGCACCACGGCGGATGGTTCCCTAGGGGTCTATCGTCTCGTCCCGATGCCGAAACGGTTCGTCGTCGGCATATTGCGTGTTGCGGCGCACAACGACAGAAGCGCCGCAGATCAGGTCGCTGGCAGCGGAATCGAACGGTTCCTGCCCCTTACGACAAGACGTGGATGTGCCACCCCGCCCAGGGTTCGTTACGGGTGGGAACGGGCGTTCGCGCACTCGAAGGCTTAAGAATGTTGCATCCCGGGCATATCAGGCTCCTCGCGGCCGGCGCCCTCACCCTCGCCACCGTGATCCCCGCGACCTTCGTCGCATCGGAAGCCTCGCTCGCCGCGACCTTCTCCGTCGAACCGACCCCTGCCCCGTCCGCCGCGCTTTCCGACAGCGACGATCTGATCGCCATCGATGTGCTGACCGCCGACGACAGCCTCCTTTCCAGCGAGAACGCCGCACTGATCGGCGATACCCGCTTCGCCGACGCCGCCGACAGCGACGATGCCATCGACGACCAGCTCGAGTGCATGGCCAAGGTGGTGCTGCACGAGGCCGGCAACCAGCCGCGTGACGGGCAGCTCGCCGTCGCCCAGCTCATCGTCAACCGCGTCGAATCGGGCCGTTTCGCCGATACCGTGTGCGGCGTCGTCAACCAGCCCGGCCAGTTCTTCCGCACCGCCAGCTACAACCCGCGCCGCGATAGCGCCGCGTGGGCCAGCGCCGTCTCCGTCTCGCGCGAGGCGACCGCCGGCCGCTCCGCCGACGTGGTGGAAGGCGCCATGTTCTTCCGCGCCGCCTATTCCGCGCCGGACAGCTTCTTCCGCACCCGCACCCGCGTCGCCACGCTGGGCGATCACGTCTTCTACCGCTGAGTCTCGCGCCGGCCGCGCGTGATTTGCGCTCTGGCCGCGCCATGCTATAGACCTGCCGTCCGCCTCGGTTGCGCGTCCCGTGACGCCGCGTCCGGGGCGGAGTTGTTTCTCCGCTCCGAAAGGTGCAACGCCCATGTCCCGCCGCCGCCAGATCTACGAAGGCAAGGCCAAGATCCTGTACGAAGGCCCGGAGCCGGGCACGCTCATCCAGTATTTCAAGGATGATGCGACCGCGTTCAACGCCCAGAAGAAGGGCACGATCTCCGGCAAGGGCGTGCTCAACAACCGCATCTCCGAGCATGTGTTCACCATGCTCGCCAACATCGGCGTGCCGACCCACTTCATCCGCCGCCTCAACATGCGCGAGCAGCTGATCCGGCAGGCCGAGATCATCCCGATCGAGGTCGTCGTCCGCAACGTGGCCGCCGGCTCCATCGTGAAGCGGCTGGGGCTGGAGGAAGGCGCGCAGCTGCCGCGGACGATCATCGAATATTATTACAAGGATGACGCGCTCGGCGACCCGATGGTGGCCGACGAGCATATCGCCTGCTTCGGCTGGGCCAGCCAGGACGAGATGCACGACATCGCCGACATGGCGATCCGGGTGAACGATTTCCTGTCCGGCCTGTTCGCCGGCATCGGCATCCGTCTGGTGGACTTCAAGCTCGAGTTCGGCCGCGTGTTCGAGAACGATTACGCCCGCGTGATCCTGGCCGACGAGATCAGCCCGGACGGCTGCCGCCTGTGGGACATGGTGAGCGGCGAGAAGCTCGACAAGGATCGCTTCCGCCTCGACCTTGGCGGCGAAGTGGAAGCCTATCAGGAGATCGCGCGCCGGCTGGGCCTGTTGCCCGAAGGCGACACGACCGTGCTGGACATGGAAAAGCACCGGAAAAGCCGGGCCAAGAAATAGGCGTTCGCCCCGCCCCCGACCGCCCGTGCGCGTCGGGGGCTTTACCCGCATTTAACCATCGCCTGTTAAGCCGCTGCCGGAACACCAGTCTTTTCCGGGGGCGATCGGATAATGCGTACTCAATTCATGCTGGTCGGCCTCGTCGGGCTTTCCGCCTGCGGGGGCACCGGGCCGGAGAGCGCCGGCAGCGTGGCAGCACCCACCGGTAACGGCGTCACCACCACCACGAACGCACACAGCTTCACCAACCCGACCGAGGCCAAGACGTACAAGGCCATCGGCGGCAATCAGGTGTACGATTACAGCACCGACGCGCGTAACACCCAGCAGCAGCAGGGCCAGCAATATGCCGGCAACGCCAGCACCGCGCGCGATTCGAGCATCACCGTCGCCTATGATCCGCGCGACGCGATCTTCACGCTGACCGTTTCCGATTCGAAGACGGGCGCGGCCACCAATACCCGCTTCCAGGATCCGGGCAGCCGCACCGATTTCGGAGGCGCGAAGGAACCGCAGTGGGGCACGTCCCCCGCACTTGCCGCCATTCCGAACGTGCGCTTCCTGCAGGCCGGCGACGGCAACCCGCTGTCGCTCTATACCAACAGCGGCGCGGGTTTCATCAGGCCCGGCAATTCGACGACGCCGCCCGACGGGGAGATCCCCTCGGCCTACCAGTCCACCACCTTCTTCTACCAGACGCCGGGCACCGCCAACCGCGCAGGCACCACGACGAAGTACGTCACCTATGCCGGCTATCTGCGCAACTCGCTCACCTTCCAGCTCGTCACCGTGGGCGGCGTGTCGGTCAAGCAGGACAGCTGGCATCTGGAGCGCGGCGCGTTCGCCTATGGCGAGCAGACGAGCAACAACGCCGTGCCGAAAACCGGCAGCGCCAGCTACAGCGGCGGCATGCTGGCGACGATGGTGATGAACCCTACGCTCGACGGCAAGTTCGGCGACGTGAAGCCGACCTATTTCCAGTGGATCGACGGCACCGCGAAGATCGACGTCGATTTCGCCAGGAGCAGCGTCGGCCTGAACGTGACGGGCACCGTCCTCGCCCCGCAGATCGACCAATATACCACGGTGGGCGGGCTGACCCCGACTGCGGCGAACGCCGCGACGGTGGCGGCGGGCGCCACGTTCAACGCGGCCGGCACCGCCACCATCGATCTGGTGAACGCGGGCGGCTTTACCGGCGCGATCAACAGCGCCGGCTTCAGCGCCACCACCAACGGCGCGCCGACCACCGTCGCCATCGCCGGTTCGAGCGTGAACGGCGCCTTCTACGGCCCCGCCGCCGAGGAAGTGGGCGGCGGCTTCCGCGTGGTGGGCGGCACGCCGGACCAGCGGATCGACATCCTCGGCACCTTCACCGGCGCCAAGCCCTGAACCGCGGCACCTGAACCAAGGTCTTGCCCATGCGTCGCTTGCTTGCTCCCTCCGTCCTGGCGGTGGCGGCGGTGGGGCTTGTCGCCCTCACCTCGCTGGACCAGAGCCCGACGCTGGCCGACTGCGCCAACGGCCTCTGCGCGCTGCGGATGACTGCGCCTGAACTGCTCACCACCACCGAGCGGCTGGTGCAGGCGCGCCGCTTCGACGAGGCGAAGCCGCTGCTCGCCGCGCTCTCCAACGCGCCCGAGCTGGCGATGGAGACGCATTTCCTCACTGGCTTCGTGGCGGTGGAGACGGGCGACCTGAAACAGGCGGCACGCGAGTTCCGCGCGGTGCTTCGCGATCGGCCGGACGTGGTGCGCGCCCGGCTGGAACTGGCCCGCGTGCTGATGTTGCAGGGCAAGGACTCGGCGGCCGACCATCACTTCCGCCTCGCGCAGGAGGCGACCGATCTGCCGCCCGAGATCGCCCGCACCATCCGCGACCAGCGCGGCATCCTGCGTAACCGGCGGAAATGGCACCTGAACGTCGATGTCGGCCTGGCGCCGGACAGCAACGTGAACAACGCCACCGACGCGCGCACCATCGACGTGGCGTTCGGTAACGGCACGCTGCCGTTCGAGCTGAGCAAGGATGCGCGCCGTCGTTCCGGCGTGGGGCAGGTCGCCACCGTCTCGGGCGGGGTGCGGCTGCGCATGTCCGATGGCGTGGCGATGGTGATCGATGCCGACGGCCAGTTCGTCAACCAGACCGGCAAGGATGCCGACGACATCTCCGCGCTGCTCGCCGCCGGGCCGGAGATCACCACCAAGGGCGGCGCGCGGGTGACGGTGCAGGCGGTCGCCAGCCAGCGCTGGTATGGCGGGCGATCGGCCACCACCGGCGGCGGCGTGCGCCTGTCGGTGCAGAAGGATCTCGGCACCGGCGCGCGGGTGGGCGGACAGCTCGACACGCGGCGGATCGAATCGGGGTACGGCGAGGCGTTCGGCGGCTGGCAGCATGCGCTGTACGTGAGCTACGAGCGGGTGGTGCACCGGGCGATGGTCGCCTCCACCAGCCTGTTCGTGCGGCGCGACGACCTCGAATCGAAGGCCTATTCCAGCACCGAGGTGGGCGGCAACATCGGCATCGGCGGCGAGCTGCCGTGGGGGCTGAACGCGGGCGTCTCGGGCGGCCTGTCGCGCGTGATGTTCGATGCGCCGCTGACGTTCCTGTCGCCCGAGAGCCGCAAGGACTGGCGGTTCAACGCGCGGGCGTATCTGGGTGCGCGATCGGTGCGGGTAGCGGGCTTCTCGCCGTCGCTTACCTACACCTACAACCATATCGGATCGACGCAGACGCTTTATCGGATCGATCGCCACCGCATCCAGCTGGGGCTGTCCCGCTATTTCTGAGTGGCGTCCGGGCAGGCCCGGGGTCGCCGGTTGGTTGCTCCTCGTCGCCGCGCTGCTGCTGGTGCCGGCGCTGGCCAACGGCTTCCCGCTCGTGTTCCCGGACAGCGGCACCTACCTCGGCATCGCGACCGGCCACGATTATGCGATCGACCGGTCGAGCGTGTACGGCCTGCTGCTGCGTCCGTTCGTGCGCCTGCTGCCCGGAACGGCCGGACTGTGGCTGGCGATAGCGGCGCAGGCGGCGGCGGTGACGGGCGTGCTGCTGCTCGCTGCGCGCACGCTGATCGGCGCCACGGCGTGGCGGCAGGGGGTCGCGATCGTCGCGCTGATCCCGCTCACGTCGCTGGCGTGGCATGCCGGGCAGATCATGCCCGATGCGTTCACCGGGCCGCTGGTGCTGCTCGTCTGCCTCGCCGCCACCCGCCCGGCCGGTGGCGATGGCACGGGCCTGCTGTGGCTGGGCGCGCTGCTGCTGGCGCTGACGCATTACACCCATGTCGTGTTGCTGGGCGCTGCCGCCGGCGCGGCGATCGTGGCGCAGGCGGCGCTCGGCCTCGGCTGGCGTGCCGCGTTCGGTCGGCTGGCGGTGGCGGCCGGCGCGGCGGGAGCCGCCATCGCGCTGCTGACGGCGGCGAACGCCGTGGTGCTGGGCCGCTCGGCGATGTCGCCGGTGGGGCCGGTCTTCCTGTTCGCCCGGCTGAACGCCGATGGCCTGGCCGGGCCGTGGCTCGCGCGCCATTGCGGCACCGACGCCCCGCCCGCGCTGTGCGCCGAGCGCGCGCGCCTGCCACGCGACAGCCAGGCCCTGCTGTGGGGCGACGGGGCCAGCCCGATCGGCCGGCATATATGGCAGGCGGCGAGCGACGCGGAGCGATGGCGCTGGGTGGAGATGCTGGCGGCAGCGGACTGCGGGATCGTCACCGAACGGCCGCTCGCCTTCGCCGCATCGGCGCTACGTGGTACGGTACGCCAGTTCCTCGCCTTCCGCGCGATCGACGATGAGTGCCCCGAAGGCTGCGGGCGCAACCGCAGCGGCGGCATCGCCTATATCCTCGGCCGGGATCGCCCCACCGCCCTCCCCGCGCTGCTGGGTTCCGCGCAGGTGCGGGGGACGACGCCGAAAGCGGCGGTCCGGGCGATCACCACACCGGTGACGGCGATGGCCCTGGCGCTGCTGCCCCTCGCGCTGGTGCTGGCGTGGCGGCGGCGCGACGGGATCGCGCTGGCCTTCGCCGCCGGGATCGGCACGGCGCTGATCGTCAACGCGGCGCTCGCGGGTGCGCTGTCCGACGTGCACGATCGCTACCAGAGCCGGGTGGCGTGGCTGGCGCCGCTGCTGATCCTGTTCCTCGCCCTGCGCTGGCGACGCGCTCGCCCCGCCGCTTGCCCCCCGGCGTCGCCCGCGTCATAAGCCGGGCAAATCCAACGATCCGGGCAGAATCGATGAAGGCGCGCGTGTACGTCACCCTCAAGAACGGTGTCCTCGATCCGCAGGGCAAGGCCATTCATCACGCGCTGGAAGGCCTCGGCTTCGGCGGCGTCGCCGATGTGCGCGCCGGCAAGATGATCGAGCTGGATCTGGCGGACAGCATCACCGACGCCGACCTCGATGCGATGTGCCGCGCGCTGCTCGCCAATACCGTGATCGAAAACTACCGTATCGAGCGGGGCGCGTAATCCGATGAAGAGCGCGGTCATCGTCTTCCCCGGCAGCAACTGCGATCGCGATCTGGCGGTGGCGATCCGCGACGTGACCGGCGTGGCGCCGGTGATGGTGTGGCACCGGGAGACGGCGCTGCCCGAGGGCATCGACCTGATCGGCGTGCCGGGCGGCTTCTCCTACGGCGATTACCTGCGGTCCGGCGCGATGGCGGCACGCAGCCCGATCATGCGCGCCGTCGCCGATGCGGCGGGGCGCGGCGCCAGGGTGCTTGGCGTGTGCAACGGTTTCCAGGTGCTCACCGAAGCCGGGCTGCTGCCGGGCGCGCTGATGCGCAACGCCGGTATCAGCTTCGTCTGCCGCGATGTCGCGCTGACGGTGGCGAACACCGACAGCGCCTTCACCCGCCTGTACGACGCGGGCGAGACGATCACCGTGCCGGTGGCGCACCATGACGGCAATTACACCGCCGATCCGGAAACGCTCGACCGGCTGGAAGGCGAGGGCCGCGTCGCGTTCCGCTATGCCGGCGCGGTCAACGGCTCGGCCCGCGATATCGCCGGCGTGCTGAATGAAGCGGGCAACGTCCTGGGCCTGATGCCGCACCCCGAGCGGATGATCGAGGCAGCGCACGGCCGCAGCGACGGCCGCCGCCTGTTCGAGGGCCTGGTGGAGAGCGTGGCCGCCTGATCCTGCGCGGCCGACCGTGCGGGCTGTTGCTGCGGGCCTGTCGCCCGGTCCCTGATTCACGCGGTTTCGTCGGGAGCGCAAGCGGCCCGATCTAGACGCTTTCGGACCATCCTGCCTCCAGACCGGAACTGCCCTTGTCGGGCGGCAGCGGGCTGCCGCCCGACAAGGGCAGGCAAAGCCACGCGATGACCATCCGCTGCCTCCATCGTGCATGCGGCGTCGGAAAGGATCGGGCAAGGGCTCCGTTGAGGCGAATGTCACCCCCGCGTATCAGCGTGAACACTCAATAATGGATCAATAATAGTCCAGTACGGACTATTCTATATTGATCCCGATCTTCGGCTGACCGACGTTACAGCCAAATCGAAACCTTTCATTAACCCGTTTCCCGCAGTTTCCAGCCAGCGAGTCAGCAACTCATACATTGCCGACACTACGCTGACGAGGACAGGGAGACGTTCGATGGCCGTCACGTTCAACAATACCATGTTCAATTCGGGACAATCGACGACCGGGCTTCTGCTCGGATCGACCTTCGGCGGCACCAATCTGCTGAGCGGCACCACGCCGGTCACCATCAACGGCACCATCGGCGTGCCGGGCAGCAGCACGGTCGATCTCCAGCTCAACCTCCTCACGGTCGGTGCGGTCAATCTGACCGGCACCTATGCCGGCTTCTCGGATGCAGGGGGCGGCGATTACGTCTATTATTTCAACGCCACCCTGCCCGGCATCATCACCACCCCGATCACGGTCGGCGTGACCGGGGCTGCCAGCCTGCCCACCATCGCGAGGGTCACGGTCAACACCACGGCAGTCACCGCTCCAGTCGGTCCGGCAATTCCCTGCTATGCCGCCGGCACGCTGATCCTCACCCCGCGCGGCGAGATCGCGGTGGAGGAACTGGCGATCGGCGACGAGGTGGTGACCGCCTCGGGCAGGAACCGGCCGATCACCTGGCTCGGCCATCGCACGATCGATTGCACCGTGTATCCGCAGCACGCCCCGACCCGGCCGATCCTCATCCGCGCCAATGCGGTGGCGCCGGGAATGCCGAGGCGCGATCTGCGCGTGTCGCCCGATCACGCGCTGTTCTTCGACGACGTGCTGGTGCAGGCGCGCTTCCTGGTCAACGGCACCACCATCGTGCGCGACGACGTGACCTCGGTCACCTACTGGCATGTCGAACTGGCCAGCCACGATGTGCTGGTCGCAGAGAACATGCCGTCCGAGAGCTATCTCGACGTCGGCAACCGCCGCTCGTTTCTGGAGGCGGGCACGGTCGTGTCGCTCCGCCCGGAATTCGCCACCGACGGGGGTGAAGGGCATTGCGCCCCGCTGGTGATCGAGGGTGAACGACTGCACGCGATCCGCGCGTGGCTGGCCGATCGCGCCCGCCATCTCGGCGCGCGGCACGACGCCGACAGCGCGCTGGCGCTGGTGGCGGACGGCATCGTGCTGGCCCCGGTGGAGGCCGACGCGGGCCGCCTGACCTACCGGGTGCCCGCCGGCACGCAGACCCTGCGGCTCGCCTCCCGCACGGCGGTGCCGGCCGAGGTGGACGTCACCGCCACCGACACCCGTCCGCTCGGCGTCTGCGTCACCGCGATCGAACTGGACGGTGCCGCCATCGCGCTGGACGATCCGCGCCTTACTGCCGGCTGGCATCAGGCCGAAGGTGGCTGGCGCTGGACGGCGGGCGACGCGGCGCTGCCGGTGAGCCGCACGCTCATGATCGCGGCGACCGGCTACGGTGCCTATCCGGTGCAGGCGCCGAAGGCGGCCGACACCATGCCGTACCGCATGGTCGGCTAAGCTTCCGCAGTGCAACGTTAAGGGGGGGGCGGCGGCGCAATCCGCCGCCCCCTTTTTTGTCCGCCTGCGCTCCGTGCATTCGGCACACCTCACAACGCACTCGCCGAAACCTGAACCGACCTTCATGCTGCATTGCACAAGAGGGGATGACTGAGGGCAGATGATCCGAAAGGAACCTGCCATGTTCAAGTTGTTCGTCGTCGCCGTCTCGCTCACCGCCGCCGCCTCCCCCGCGCTTGCCGGCGAGGTCGCCTCCAGCCCGTTCCGATTCGAGGCGAACGGCACTACCTTTGCGGGCACCCGCACCGAGGATGCCGGGGTCATCACCCTCCGCGGCCAGGAACAGGGCGGCAAGCCATTCCGCCTGAAGGTGAAGAACAACCGGGTGACGGGCACGTTCGGCGCCAGCCCGGTCAGCTTCCCCGTGCCGGCGGCGCAGGCCGACATGGTGACGGCACTGCGCTGACCGGCCCATTCCCGACAAACGAAGAGGGCGGCGGAACCAGGTTCCGCCGCCCCTTTCTATTCGCGCTTCGGCGACCGGATCAGCCGGTGCCGGCCTTCATGCCCGCCGTCACGTTGTTGAACGTCTTGTTCAGCTGCGAGCCGAGAGCGGACATGGTGGTGATCGCGGCAACCGCGATCAGAGCGGCGATCAGGCCGTATTCGATCGCCGTCGCACCCTTGGTGTCCTTCATCATCTGACGGATTTTCTTCACGCTGATCTCCTGTTCGTTCCAGATCGGGATGTTCCACTTACCCGCCCGCTGGTTCATCACCGATTGGGCTGAGGCGTTTCTAGCAAGGTGAGGTTTCGGAAGATTTAACGACGGTCGCGATTCTCCGCCGTCAGGTGGCGGCGGTCACCTTGGCGGCGACATTGCGCCAGATGTCGTAGTTGGTCTGGCCCAGCGCGCTGATCGCCAGCATCACCGCGATCACCGCCAGCACCACGAGCAGGCCGTATTCCGTCGCCACCGCGCCGCGCGTATCGCGCCGCAGCTTGCCGAGTACGCGCGCTGTCGCCATGCAGCCGCGCACGGCCCCGCGTGGTCGCCTGCCCGAAGCCCGCCCCGGAGACAGCATGGACATCACCGATTTCTCTCGCACGTCGCTCATCCTGCCGGTGGTCGCGGTGGCGCTGGTCGATCGTGACGGGCGCGTGCTGCTGCAACAGCGCCCGCCCGGCGGATCGCTGGCCGGCCTGTGGGAATTTCCCGGGGGCAAGCTGGAAGCGGGCGAGACGCCGGAGGCGGCGTTGATCCGCGAGCTGCGCGAGGAACTGGGGATCGACGTGACGGCGGCGTGCCTGTCACCCGCCACCTTCGCCAGCGCGCCGCTGGGCGAGCGCCACCTTTTGCTGTTGCTCTACGCGTGCCGCAAGTGGGCGGGGCAACCGCAGCCGCTCCAGGCGACGGCGCTGCGCTGGGTGCGGCCGGTCGAGATGCATGCGCTGCCGATGCCGCCGGCGGACCGGCCGCTGATCGGTCTGATCGAGGCATTGCTGTAGCGCGGGCGGCTATAGGGCGGATCATGGTGCCTTATCCGCCGTCAGGCATGTTCAAATCACCTGACGAACATGGTAAACGCCGCGTCAATTCTCCGGCGGGCGCGGTGCGAGTTCGGCGGCGAGCGATCGGGTGGCGCTGCCGCGCGCGGCGGGGCGCGGCTGGCTGGGGGCCGGCGCCCAGCCGGTGAGATAGACGATTTCGAACCGCTCGGTCACCCGCCCGTCCGCCGCCGCCGCTCCGGTGAAGTGCGCGATGGCGGCGGCCAGCCGCGTGCGGGTGAGCGGTGCAGCCCCCCGGCCGGGCATCAGGCTGGTCGCGGCCATGCCGCGCAGATCGGCCATCAGTCGCAGTGGATCGGCGTAGCGCACCGCGAGCGGCTCACCATCCGCCACCGGCAGCGCGAAGCCGGCGCGGGTGAGCAGGTCCGCGGCGCCGCGCAGGTCCACCTGCGGGTGGATCCGCCCCGCCACCGCGCCGCCCGCCGCCATATCCGCCGCGATCAGCGCCGCACGCAGCCGGGGCAGGCTGCCGCCACCGACGAAACCGGCGAGGAACAGCCCGTCCGGCCGCAGCACCCGCCGCGCCAGCGCCAGGGCGCCGGGCAGGTCGTTCACCTGATCGAGCACGCCGGCCGACACGACCAGATCGAACGATCCGCTGGCGAACGGCAACCTGTCCTCGTCGCACTGCACCCCGCCCGCCGCGTCGGCGAACCGCCGCCCGGCGTCGGCCGGCGTCACCGTCATCCCCCGCGCCCGCAGCGCACGGGTAAGGCTGCCATCGGCGCAACCGAGATCGAGTGCGTCGGTGAACTCCCGCGTCACCATGTCCAGCCGCTCGAGCAGTGCCTCCACGATGTGATCGCGCAGGAAGGCGTGGTCGGCATAGCCGGCGAAGGCGCGGTCGCGGCGCTGGCGGCGCAGCGCCCGGTCGAAGATCTCGATATCGTCGGGCATGGTGTCGTCGGGCTTGGTCATGCCGGGCTTGTGCGCCCGCCTACCACGCGGGACAAGCGGGGATGACCGCCCCTTCCCTCCTCTCGGCCACCCGCGCCGGCGCGGCGCGCGTGCTCGCCTTCGCGCTGCCGCCGCGCTGCCCCGGCTGCGGCGCGGTGACGGCGGACGATCACGCCTTCTGCACCGACTGCTGGGGCGCGCTCGACTTCCTCGGGCGCCCGGCCTGCGCCACCTGCGGCGTGCCGCTACCCTATGACGAGGGGCCAGACATGCGCTGCGACCCGTGCCTCGCCCACCCCCCGGCGCTGGACGGAATGTGCGCCGCCACCGCCTACGATGCCGTGCCCCGGCGGATCGCGCTGCGGCTGAAGCACGGCCGCCGCCCCGGCCTTGCCGAGACGATCGCGCGCCGGCTGGAACGGCTGGTCGATCCGGGCGAGCCGTGGCTGATCGCGCCGGTGCCGCTGCACCGCTGGCGGATCTGGTCGCGCGGGTACAACCAGTCGGCGCTGATCGGCCGGGCGCTGGCGCGGCGCACCGGCCTGCCCTTCTCGCCCGACCTGATCGCACGCACGCGCCACACTCCCTCGCTACGCGGCCTCGGCCGGCACGCCCGGCTGCGGACGGTGCGCGATGCCTTCGCCATCCCCGATCCGGCGACGGTGGCGGGCCGGGCGGTGCTGCTGATCGACGATGTTTTCACGACAGGCGCCACCGCCAACGCCTGCGCCGCCGCGCTGAAGGCGGCCGGCGCGCGTGAGGTGCGATTGCTCTGCTGGGCGCGCGTGGCGCTGGAACCCTCGGGCGAAGATGCCTAGATAGCCGGTACAGCGCGGCCCCCCGGCCGCGACGGGAGACATGACGACGATGGCGAAGGTCGAGATCTACACCAAGTTCATGTGCCCCTATTGCACGCGCGCCAAGGGCCTGCTGTCGTCCAAGGGCGTGGCCTTCGAGGAGCACGACATCAGCATGGGCGGGCCGAAGCGGCAGGAGATGCTGGCCCGTGCCAGCGGCCGCAGCACCGTGCCGCAGATCTTCATCGGCGATACCCACGTCGGCGGATCGGACGATCTCGCCGCGCTCGAACGGGGCGGCAAGCTGGACGCGCTGCTCGCCGGCTGATGCGCGCGGCCGTCTTCCAGAGCCGCACCGGCATCGACCCGGTGGCCAATGCCACCCGGCTTTGCACGGCCGTGGCGGAGGCGGCGGCGCAGGGGGCGGACATGCTGTTCACCCCGGAGATGAGCAATCTGCTGGATCGCAACCGCGCCCGTGCCGCCGGCTATCTCGCGGATCAGGCGCATGATCGCGTGCTTGCCGAAGTGCGGGAGGCGGCGGCGCGGGCCGGCATCTGGGTCCACCTCGGCTCGATCGCGCTGGCGGGGGAACGGGCCGACGGTCGCCTCGTCAACCGCGCGTTCGTGATCGACGACACCGGCGCGATCCGCGCGCATTACGACAAGCTTCACCTGTTCGACGTCGACTTGGCGAGCGGTGAGAGCTGGCGCGAATCCGCCGCTTATGCCCCGGGCGAGGCAACCGTGGTGGTGGAAACACCGTGGGCGCCGATCGGCCTCAGCATCTGCTACGATCTGCGCTTCCCCGATCTCTACCGCAGCCTGAGCGATGCGGGCGCGACGGTTCTGGCCGTGCCCGCCGCCTTCACCGTGCCGACCGGCGCGGCGCACTGGCACGTGCTGCTGCGTGCGCGGGCCATCGAGGCGGGCGCCTTCGTCATCGCCGCCGCGCAGGCCGGGCACCACGAGGATGGCCGTGCCACCTACGGCCATTCGCTCGTGATCGATCCGTGGGGCGAGATCCTGCTCGACATGGGGGACGCGGAAGGCATCGCCTGTATCGACCTCGACCTTGCCCGCGTGGCCAATGTACGCGCGCGCATCCCGGTACTCGCGCATCGCCGCCCGATCCCCGCGCCGGTGCGCGCATGATCGTGTTCGATCTGGCGTGCGAGGGCGGCGGGCATGTGTTCGAGGCGTGGTTCGGCTCGACCGGGGATTACGACTCGCAGCAGGCGCGCGGGCTGGTGAGTTGCCCGATCTGCGGCGATGCGAAGGTGGCCAAGGCGGTGATGGCGCCGCGCGTTTCCGCCAAGAGCAACAGCCTGACGGTATCGCCCGCCCGGTCCGCCGAGCGATCCGTGGCGAAGGCCGAGACTCCCCCGCCGGAGGAGATGAAGGCGCTGCTGACCGCCATGGCCGAGGTGCAGCGGCGCGCGCTGGCAACATCAGATTATGTCGGCGACAGTTTCGCCGCCGAGGCGCGGGCGATCCATCTAGGCGAGAGCGACCAGCGATCGATCCACGGCATCGCCACCCCGGCGCAGGCGCGCGGATTGGTGGAGGACGGGATCGAGGTGGCACCGCTGCCGTTTCCCGTCCGCCCGCCCGGAACCGACAATTGACCACGCCGTTGCCGTTTTCGAAACAGGGAGACGAAGAGTGAGCGACCTCGCGAAGGAATTTCTGACCGAATGGTCGCTGAAGCGCGATCCGGCGCCGATCAGCCATGCCGATGCCACGGTGGCGGCCGAACGATGGGAAGCCGAAGCCGCCGAGAACGGCATCACCCCGGACGAACTGCACGAGGCGGCCGGTGGCAGCATCGCCGACTATCTGTTGCGCACCTACGGCACGACGGACTGACCGGCCGCAAAGCGGTCAGCCTCGCGCGAGGCTTTCGCGCAACGCACGTTCCTCGACGATCTCGATCGCCTGACCGCCCCGCCGCGCCGCCTCCGCCTTCAGGTAGAGCGCATCGTAGCGGACATAACGGCCAAGCGTCTGGTCGCCGCCGATCACCAGCATCGTCGTGGTCGCGCCGACGGATGCGACCACGCGCCCACCGGCCGCGGCGATCGCCTGCGCCAGGGGGCCGTCGCGCGACGCGCCGAGGATGGCGATACGCGCACCGCGCAGCGGTCCGTCCGCCGCCGGTTTGGGCGCAGGGCGCGCCTTCGGGCGGGGCGGCGGGGTCAGCCAGTCGGCCAGCGGAATGCCGGTGTGGTCGATCGCCTTGACCACCACCCAGCCCGCCGCGCGCGCATCGCTCAGCGCGTCGTGGTGGCGGTGGTCCAGCCCCAGATGGCGCGACAGGATGTTCAGCTTGTGGCTGGGCAGATCGGGCCACGCCCGCCGCGCCACGCGCACGCTGTCCAGCCAGGTGGTCTCGATCGGCGCGCAGGCGTGGACATGGCACGCGGCGGCCAGCGCGCCCTTGTCGAAGCTGGAATGGGCCACCGTGGTGCGGCCGGCCAGATGCCCGTCGATGATCGAATGGACATGGCCGAACACCGGCTGACCCGCCACGTGATGCGCCTCGATGCCGTGGATGCGGGTGTTGAAGCCGTTGAACTCGTCGCATGGATCGATCAACGTCTCGTAGGCGAACAGCTCGCGCCCGTCGCGAAAACCGACGATGCCGATCTGGCAGATGCTGCTGATCCGCGAACAGGCGGTTTCCACATCGACCACGACGAAATCGGGTGCGTCATCGGCCAGGGCGGTGGGCGGGGCGGCGGGCGGCAGGCTCATCGCGCCGGACATAAGCAACGGCGCGCGCGATACCAGCCTGTTCCTCACCCGCCCAGCTTGGACAGCACGAAGGCGAGCAGGAAACCGGCGACGGTAATCAGCCCGGCGTAGTCGTGCGATTCCTCGGCCGCTTCCGGGATCATGGTATCGACCAGCATCGCCAGGATGCCGCCTGCCGCCACGGCGGTGGTGGCCGCGATCACATCCGCATCCGTGCCCGCCAGCGCATAGTTGCCCAGCGCGGCGGCGATGCCCGATGCCAGCGCGATCCCGCCCCACACGCCGAAGATATAGGCCGGCCGATGCCCGGCTGCCTTCATCCCCGACGCGCTCGACAGCCCTTCCGGCACGTTGGACAGGAACACCGCCGCCACCGTGACGAGGCTCACGCCGCTGCCTTCCAGCAGGCTGACCCCGATCACCACCGACTCCGGGATACCATCGAGCAGCGCGCCCACCGCGATCGCCAGCCCCGCGCCTTCGGCGGCGGGCGGCAGCGAGGCATCGGGGTTGCCACCAGATCGCTTGCGGTGCCGCGCGCCGCGTCGTGAAATGGCGATGTTGGCGGCCGTATAGATGACCGCGCCCGCCAGAAAGCCGAGCGCGGTGGAATCGAACCCGCCGCGCTTGTACGCCTCATCCATCAGGTCGAACGCGACGGCCGAGATCAGCACGCCTGCGCCCACCGCCATGATACCGGCGACCAGCCGCTGCGGCAGCTTGAACAGGAAGGCGATTCCGGCCCCGAGCAACAGCGCCGATCCGCCGAGCAGCCCCCACAGGCCGGCCTCGATAAACTGCGGCATCCCATCCCCCTGTCCCGACCGGCACCCGGATCGACTGTCAGACAACCCCTGCCCGCCGTGCGGTCAGCACCGTCCACGCCCGCGTCGCACGCACCGGGCGGACCGTCCACGACGCTCCCGTCTCTCCGAGAAAGCGTTCGTGGATACCGCCTGCGTGCTGCACGAAGTCATAGAAATCGATCCGGTGATGCGCCAGCACCAGCACCCCGCCTGGCCGCAGCCACGCCGCGACATCCCGCGCCACCCGCGCCATCTGGCCGGGGGAGAGATAATAGAGGAGTTCCGCCAGCACGACCGCGTCGTAGCGGGTGCGCGGCGGTCGCCCCGGCAGGCGCAGCAGCGACGCCCGTGCCCGCCCCGCGCCATCCAGCGCCCCGGCCGTCAGCGTCACGCCTTCCGCCGTGCCCTCGGTCGCATCCAGCCGCAGCGCGCGCGGCGCGAGTGCGACGCTGTTCGAGCCGTTGCCGCTCGCCAGCTCGAGCACCCGCCCGACCGGGCCGGGGCCGAGCGCGTGGAGGATCGCCCGCCGCTTCACGGCCTCGTCGCGATTGGAGAAGGTGCGCCACGGATCGGCATCGGCAGCGAACTTGGCAGCGAAGCCGTCGAGGTCGATCGGTTTCATCGGCGCACCTCCGTGAACCGTTCGACCGGATGGGCGAACGCGGCCAGCTCGTGCCGGGCGATGGCGAAGCCGGTGGGGTCGTCGCGGATCGCGCCCAGTTGCGTACGGTAGGTGCCGATCAGCGAGCGTTTGGCGGCGTGCCCGCCCGCCGCCTTGAACCACGATGCCCGCCCGGCGGCGATGCGGCGCGGCGGCCAGATGCGATAGGCCAGCCGACGCCGGGCGGGCACCGTGGCCAGCACGGCGGATACCCAGCGATGGTCTGGATGGGCATCGTCCCCGGCCGGCCCGACCAGCAGGTCGATCCGCCCCGCCCGCTGCACCGCACCGCGCAGCACCCGCGCCGGCCCGCCCTGCAGCGCGCCATCACGCAGACCGAGGAAGCGTACCG